>MNDT01000021.1 GCA_001915065.1 archaeon 13_2_20CM_2_53_6
CTATGGCCCTAGGGGTCGAGGCTACTTTTTCATGAATGGCATGCCTTTCATCATTGGTCCACGCCGTTTCATCTGCTTCATCACTTTTTTCATCGTGAAATACTGGTTCACAAGCTCCCGAACCTCTCTCTCTGACCGGCCGGAACCTCTAGCGATTCTCTTTGCCCTTGAACTGTCCACGAGACGCGGCTCCTCCACCTCCTTCTTGGTCATTGACTGGATTATGACCCGCCAGGCTTTCATCTTCTCCTCCGCTACCCCCAGCTGTTCCTCCGGCACGCTACCGGCTCCGGGAATCATCTGCAGGACCTTCCGCAACGGTCCCATCTTCCTGAGGTTTTCCATCTGATCGAACATGTCTCTGAGGCTGAATCGCCCCTCCATGAACTGACGGACCTTGGCTTCGGGGACCTTGACCTCGGCCTCCTTCACCTTCTCCAAGAGAGCGTTCAAATCTCCCATACCCAAGAGGCGGCCCGCGAAATCAGTGGGGACGAATAGTTCCAGGTCCTCGACCCGCTCACCCGTTCCGATGAACTTGACCTTTGACCCGGTCGCAACTACTGCAGAGAGGGCGCCTCCTCCCTTAGCCGATCCATCCATCTTTGTTAGCAAGACAGAGCCGATCGGGGTCGCCTCGTGGAACGCCTTGGCCTGGTAGATGGCTTGTTGACCGATGGTTGCGTCGATCGCCAACACGATCTCGTCAGGTCGGACCGCGGACGCGATCCGCTTCATCTCATCCATCAAATCCTTCTCGTTCCTATGGCGACCGGCCGTGTCGATAATCACGAGGTCTGACTTTTCCTTCCGAAAATGCTCAAGGCCATGCTTCGCAATCTCCTCAGGCTTCTTCCTTCCCGGTTCCCCATAGACTGGAATCTCAGCCTTTGCCGCTAGCTGTAGCAGCTGCTCGTACGCACCCGGACGATACGTGTCCGCACAGACGAGCCCGACTCTCAATCCACGTTTTGTGAAGAATCGAGCTAGCTTTACGGAGCTTGTCGTCTTTCCCGTTCCCTGAATGCCGACAAGCATGATCTTCCAAAAGGTTCCAGGCTGGATCTCGGCCTTGGCGGGTTCTTGGCCCACAAACTTGGCCATTTCTTCGTAGAGGACCTTGACTACGTGTTCTCGACGAGCGATGCCTGGCGGGAGTTTCTCCTTGAGAGAGCGTTCCTCGACGGATTTGGATAGCTGTAGAACGAGCTCTACGTTCACGTCCGCTTGGAGAAGAGTCCTCTGGAGGTCTTTGACCAGCTCTTTGACCGCTTTCTCGTCGACGTTTGGGACCCGGAGTAGTTTCCGGACTGCGTCGGTGAGGGATCGCCCTACCGCTTCCATCCTATTCTTTCAATATGCGATTCCGCTTCTTAACCCTGTCCAGAACTGCTCCAATAATCAATGGGAAACAGACAGTAGCATCTCCGTAAACGTCTACGAATCTTCCTCCCTTTCTGATCTTCCTCCAACTTATCGACTCGGCAAGCGGGGCACCACTGAGTCCACCAGGTTCTGGACGGTCGGAGGTTATCTGGACCGCCCTATCTACGCCCTCTCGCAGGACACTCGCTAGAAGTGTATGGTGTTTCGGAAGCCCGCCTCCCAAGATAATCACGCCGATCTTGTCGGCGCTCATCGCCATCTCCACGATTTTTGTGACGTCGGTGATGGGATTCAACTGCAAGACTTCTGTCTGAGCGAAGCTCCACAGGCTAAACCCAAGTATTGAATCCAAGAGACCTGGAGAGAATACTCTTACTTTCCTTCTTGCCGCCTTGTAGAGAATCGAGTCCTCGTCGTTGATCATCAGCCCGAGCCTTGCGAGGAGGTCCGAGTAAGAGATGTTCTTTCGCTCTGCCACCGGAATCTTGGATACGAATCTTCTGACCGTCTTGTCGAGTTTCTCGAACGATGTTTCTCTTACGAAAATGTCCGCAATCCGGCTGTACCCTGCCCTGATCAATTTTCTATCGTCGACATGAAAGCTACCCTGGTAGTGGTGGAGCCCCAGACTCTCGATCACGTCATGTGTCAGGTTAGCCCCGGTTGTCACTAGAGCGTCTAGGAACCCTCGATCGATAAGGTCTCCGAACAAGAGTCGAAACCCAGCAGGAACCATCGGACCAGCTATTGTCAGGAAGTTCGTGTATGAAGGGTCTCGAAACATTTCCGCGACAACGTCTGTGGCTTCTCCGATCCGGCCTCCTCCAAGGACCCGTGTCCCACTCATTTCGCGGACAAGATCGTCCAGACTCATACCTGGACGCAGTCTGAGATGTCTAACCGCAGCAGGCCCTTTCGGCGGGAAGGGAGGGTCAGCCCTTTCTGCGGACGATCATCCTACGCCCGAGAACGTCCCAATACTCAACTTCAACTCCAGCTGCCAGAGATCCCTTGAGTTCCGGATCGTCGGGCATCGGGCTCTCGAAGGTGGAATAGCTCTCCATATCCATCAACTGGACAAGGTTTCCGGAGATGGAAATGATCTGGCCTGTTCTCTTATCAATCATCGGAACTTCTACCCTAGAATCGACGGGGCTGATTAGGCTCTTCTTCTGGCCCGTGAAAACACTCATCGCAACAACTCTTGCCTTGGCCGAGCCATGCTTCCCAGGCTTCGATTTTTCAAACTCAACAATACGGCAGGGTTCGCCGTCAATAATCACGTACTGGCCAATCTTGAGTTCGCCGACATAAACAGGCTTGCTCATGAAATCCAGCTGAACAATCGACTACATCTAAAAGACTTCCCGCGGACGATACGCACATCCTAGCGAATTCTTTTCAAGCTCCTTGGTCTTGACGGGAAGCAAGACTGGTAGTCATGCCCCGACGAGTAGGGATCATAGCCAAGACCGAATCAAGGGAGGCGGTAGAAATTGCGAAGAAAGTCAACCGAGCAGTCGTAGACCACGGACTGACCCCAGTACTCGAACAACAACTCTCACGGAGTTCAAGACTAGGAAACGGTAGACCAGTCAACCGGATGAACGTAGATCTAATGATAACGCTCGGTGGCGACGGGACGGTTCTAAAAGCGGTCAGGGAGATGCCTAACTCAAAGACGCCGATTTTCGCAATCAACCTCGGCCGAAGTGGCTATCTAACCGAAATCGAACCAGAGGATTTTGAAGGATCGCTCAAACGCTGGCTCGACGGCGACTTCCAGATCGAGGAACAATGGCGCGTCGCAGTCTCCCAAAATGGCCATCGTATCGGAGACTGTCTCAACGAAGCACTCCTATTGCCTAGGACCCCCGACAAGATGTTGAACGTCGCCGCAGCTCAGAATGGCAAGAGGATCATAAAAGCCCGAGCAGACGGATTTATGGTAGCCACTCCGACGGGCTCCACTGCTCACTCATTCTCAGCGGGCGGACCTGTTCTGGAGACATCTCTCAACGTTCTCGTTATGACGTTGATCGCCCCCCTTCAGCCGGTAAGGTCCCTAGTCATCCCAGCTGAAAGGAAGCTAACTGTCCGGCTTGAAGAGCCAGGGCCAACCGCCACGCTGGTCAATGATGGGAATCCCGTCAAGCAAATCGGTTTGGGACAAAGTCTTGAGATGAAGAGGTCCATGAACAGCGCCTATTTCGTCCGTTTTGGTGACACGTTCCTTCAACGCAGTCTCAGGCGGCTGGCATCCGAGAGAGAGAATGTTTGACAGCACTAGTTCTTGACACCTCAGCGTTCATCATGGGCTTCAACCCATCAAAAACAGCAGAAGTGTACTCGGTTAGAGCGGTTGAGGAGGAGCTCTCCGAGGGGACGATGCCCCAGCTGAGGTTTCGAATGTTCAGGGAGAAGGGTGAACTGACAGTCCGAGCTCCCTCCCTCCGAGCCCAGGCAATCGTCGACGACGCAAGTTCTCGCGCTGGTGAATCCGGATATCTCTCCAAGGCTGATAGAGAGGTGCTTGCCCTGGCAGTCGATTTGAAGCTGGACGGTCGAGAGCCGATCATTGTCAGCGACGACTATGCTATCCAGAACCTTGCAGATCATCTCCAGATAGAACACGGCTCATTGGCCAACTTTGGAATAGTTCATAGATTTCGTTGGATAATGTACTGTCCGGCCTGCTACAGAAGGTACAAGCCCCCAGAGAAGAAATGTAGGATCTGCGGGACTGAGCTGAGAAGAAAGGTCCTCTCGAAGGCTAGTGCAAGCCGTCGCTAGCTGGTGGTCAACTTCGCAAGCTGATGAATCACGTTTTCCCGAATCCTATCCGGAGTAGGAAGAGACCCCGTTACTCGTCCCTTCTCCAACAGTCTCTCCAGCATTCGTTGAGTCTTGCTTCCGCATTTCCGACATACTGGGGCGGGAGCATGCTCCGGAACAACGTATTCTAGGAGACATTGATCGCATCTCCAGACTTCTTTCCTGCCCCCGAGCTTTCCTCGCTTTGCGACAGGTTTACCAGCAGCCTCGACGATATCCATTGCAAAATCTACGCTAGGTGCGTTGCTCACAGAGGTGCCTACCCCGAACCCGTCGGCGCCAGCGTCGGAGAGCGTTCTGACTGATTCGTCGTCAAGACCCCCAGATGCGTAGATTTTCACGTTCTTGAATCCTCTCAAGTCGAGTTCCCACCGCACCTCCTTGATTATGTCGGCGAAGTTGCCTCGCCTAGACCCCGGCGTGTCCAGGCGCACACCGAACAGTTTCCCTCCGAGGGCTTCCGCGGCCATGATTGCCTCAGTCTTTTCGTCACAGTACGTGTCAACAAGCATTATTCTGGGAACAGCCTCCGGCATGTGCTCGTCGTAGCTCTTCCAGGCACGAACTTGATCTCCCATCGCGATGATTAGAGAATGCGGCATTGTGCCGGAAGCATTCTTGCCCAACAACCTTGCGCCTACTAGGCTGGAAACCGCGTCGAATCCTCCGATGTAGCATGCTCGATCGATCATCGGTGCCAGAGCTGGATGAGCCCTGCGAATTCCGAACGAAAGCATTGCCTTGGTGCCTGCGGATCTTCTGACTCTGGCCGCCATGGTTGCTATTCCGGAGGCATGGCAGAGTAGACCGAGCAGAGGCGTTTCGTATGTGCAGAAATCAACATACCGACCCTCGAGAACCATTACTGGCTCGCGGACACCTAAAGCGTCATTGGCATGGAAGAGGGTCCCTTCTGGAAAAGACTTCACGTCAACGTTGATTCCTTCAAGAAGGTGTAGCGCTTCTTCGACGCCTGCAAGTATTCCCCATTCCCAGTTTTTCGGAAGAGAGCTTGTAGTGATTTCGGCGGTGACGCGGAGATCTGCTAGTCCTTCCTTTTCGAGTATCTCTCTGGTGCGACTAAAGTAGACGTCCGTGGTTCCCGCATTCTTGATCTCTTCTTCGGTGGCTACGTGAAACCTTCGCAATTACTTTCTGACCCGCCTGATTCGACCTTCTTTGAAGATATGATCTATTGTCAACTTCGAGACTCGAGCCGGGGCTTGGTCTGACAAGCTATATCTAGGCACTTGCTCTGAATTCGCACGCGGGGTTTGGTGTGAGATCTCTAGAGGAGCTTGCCAAGAAAGCCCTCGAGCTCAAAGAACGTGGCATGTCTACGTACGAGATCGCTGATGAGCTGAAAGTCCAGGCGGATACAGTTGTTTGGCTTCTGCTCCACGGAAAGGATGGAGTCAAACCGAAGGACGCCTACGATGTCTATGTGAACTGGAACCCGATAGGGTCAAGCGTGCGTCGTCTGACCCTTGTCGGGCGAGCGATGGCGGATATGGTCCGTGAAGCCGTTGACCAGGGGTCTATGGAGGAGCCTGAGGTTGTTGCTGGAATCGAGGCTGGAGGCATGGCACTCGGTCTAATTGTCGCCCGGTCACTGGGAAAGCCGGTAGCATCGGTGAGGCCCCAGAGGCTCGGCGAAAAGAAAGTTGCTGGCGCTGTGAATCCAAGCTTCTCAGCGGTGGAGGGCAAGAAGGTGTTGATCGTTGACACTATTCTCCGGATGGGAGAGACGATCCGCGCTGCTGTTGAGACGCTTCAGAGTGTAAAGTCCAAACCGGTCGGAGTAACAGTTCTAGCTAACAAGAGTGGAAAGGACAGTATCGAAGGGATTCCGATCAGATCTCTGGTTGAGCTTCTGCCCGTGGCAAAACAGCCCCATGCATAGCCAACGTGTCTCGCTGTGGATCCATTATGGTATACTGGGATATCGAGAATGGACAGCGCAAGGTGGGGGTTATATCCTAGGGTAGCGTTTCATCAAGGAGAGTGAAAGAATAACGGCTACAAAGTTCATGCAGTCTCTAGACCCGCAGATCTACGCCCAGCTGAGGAAGATGGCGAAGGATCGAGGGATTACTATGCAGGAGCTTATCCGGGCAGTGATCGTGCCTGACTGGATGAAAAGGACTGGGAGTTCGCGCCCTAGCTCGAGCAAGGCCGGTCGAAGACAAGCCCGCAGGCTACGACGCACTAGGCCATCGATAACTGCGTAGATAACTCGAGACGGATCCGCATGTCTCCCGGATCCATCCTGAAGACGGCCATCTTCATAACCGTGAAAGTTCACACGACTCCGCTTGATGCCTCTGCCCGGTTTGGGTAATCGTAAGCCTAGTCTTATCTTCCTCCCACAACAGCGGCCACACAGAGGGTTGGGGAATTGCAGGCAACATCTGAACCGAAGAAAGTAACCTATGTCACGCTACTAGCGGATGAGAGTATTCACCCGCGATACGAGGAGGCGCTGAAGCAGATTGAGCGAGATTTTGGAAAACATCATCCGATGCATATCGGTGGGCGCCAGGTCCTAGCCAGCGCAGGCGAGTTCGAGCTACGGAGCCCCTTGGATTCGACCATTCTGCTGGGCTATTTCCAGAAGGGCACTGCAGAGTTTGCGCGCAAGGCGCTTGAGGCGGCCAATGAAAACTTCGAGTCATGGAGCGGCAGACCTTGGACTGAGCGAGTTGCGCTTGTGCGGAAGGCCGCGGAGATAATTGAGAAACGCCAGTTCTACTTGGCGGCGCTGATAACCTACGAGGTCGGCAAGAACAGGTACGAGGCGATCGCGGAGGTCAACGAAGCTACGGACATGCTCCGGTACTATGCTCGTGTGATGGAGGAGAATCATGGTTACGTTAGGCCGATGGATCGAATTGTCCCTGGCGAGAACAGTAAGAGTGTGCTGCGCCCGCACGGTGTCTGGGCTGTTGTCAGTCCGTTCAACTTCCCCCTAGCGTTAGCCGGGAGCATGGTCTCCGGAGCCTTGATCACCGGCAACACGGTGGTTTTCAAGCCAACGAGTGAGGCGCCGTTTACCGCTCTAAAGCTGTACGAGATTCTTGTCGAGGCCGGTATCCCTGCAGGCGTCATTAACTACGTCACGGGTCCCGGCAGTTCTTTCGGTGCTGAATTCACAAGCAACCCGTTGGTTGCTGGGATTGCTTTTACTGGTTCTAAGGATGTTGGAATGCAGCTCTACAGGGATTTTGTCGCCAAGCAGTCGTATCCGAAACCGTTCATTGCCGAGATGGGAAGCAAGAACCCGGCTATCGTAACGGCCAAGGCGGATCTAGACAAGGCTGCTGAGGGAGTTGTGAAGGGAGCCTACGGGTATGGTGGTCAGAAGTGCAGCGCAACCTCGAGGGTCTATGTGGAGCGGGGCGTCAGAGAAGACTTTCTAAAGATTCTCAAGTCGAAAGTCGACAAGATCGTCGTAGGCGACCCGCGACAGAAAGCAACCTTCGTGGGTCCAGTAATTGATGATAAGGCGTTCAAGAAGTATCAGCGAGCGGTCGAGCAGGCAAAGAAAGACGGTGGCAAGATCCTGGCAGGTGGAGAAGCTCCGAAGGCTCCGTTGCCCAAAGGATACTATGTTACGCCTACGGTTGTGACTGGCCTGCCTTCTGATCATAGGTTGATGAAGGAGGAATTGTTCGTGCCGTTCGTCGCGGTCGACGAGTTCAAGACCCTTGACGAAGCTCTTGAGAAGGCTAACGAAACCGAGTTCGGACTGACAGCTGGGGTTTTCAGCAAGGACCCGAAGGAGGTGGGCGAGTTCTTCAAGAACATCAACTTCGGCGTTACCTACGCTAACCGGAAGGGTGGAGCTACGACCGGGGCGTGGCCCGGTGCACAGCCTTTCGGGGGCTGGAAGGGTAGTGGCGCTACCGGCAAGGGTGTCGGGGGTCCCTACTATCTGCTCCAGTTTATGCGTGAGCAGGCTCAGACGGTAGTGGAAGACTCCTAGGGTCCTGAACGGGGGCCCCCCCGGAGGGTGCCGACGGCGGTATCCCGATTTCGGGGTTCTTTTGCCAATCGTGCGGTGTTCTAAGCTGGAAACAAGTGGATTGTTGGGGTTGGGAACGAGCCGGAACCGCAAGGAAAACGAGCATTCACTAGCATGGGCCTGGATATTCGGCCATGCGTTAGACGGGGTTTCGTTGAACGGGTTGAGGAAGTGTGTGTAAGAACCCGTCTCTCTTGGATTGTCTTGGGTCCCGTGGCCGCGCGCACTATGCAGTTGAAGATTTTGAAAAAAAGATTCTTGGTTTTTCTTTCACGCTCTTTTTTTCGAATTCTTGATTTCTATTGGTACGATTTTTTGGAGCTAGGAGAGCAAACTGTCATGCCTGAAGGGTTCATTCCACTTTTTCGGCTTGCTGAACTGCATGATCCAGAAGGAAGTTTGAACCTAGCCACCCTTGCATGGAATCATCGCAGTTAGAAAAGAGATTGAGCAAGCGAGGAGAATAGGGCACTTGCTCGAGTAAGTCGGACCTGGCTGTAAGAGGAAGGGAGCCTTGGCTGTTGGACTAGATCAGGCATTTGAAAGACTAAAGCGTCGAATGCTGGAAATCTGTTTTAGCCGAGACAAATCGCAGTCTTGCATCGACCCGATAGTTCACCTCACAAAGAGGCTTGGCGAAGTCAAGAGCGGACTTACCCAGGCTCGATAATCTCGCTCCAGCAAGAGCGGCCTCGGAGCCAAAGCAAGATTGAATCTTCGCCCGTTTCACATCAGAACTGGTTGAGCGCTTTAGATCAGTTCCTAGCCGACAGGCGTCTCAAAGTAAGCAGGCATGCCAAGGTGACCGCCAAAGCAAATGCAAGACTTAGGCCGATCAACAAGATCAAGTAGAGGGCGTTCCGTGCACCTGTACACACGGTTGATGAGCCGAGGAATTGTTCAACTTGGCAAATCGAGAGGTTTCGATAATAATCGTCAAGCGACAGTGGAATCGACCAGAAACCGAATGTCCAGATCGGAAAATTTCCAAGCAGCAGTCCCTCCGCAGTCCTAGAATCCAATGAACCTTTTCTTACGAAACCTCCAACTGTAAACCATCCACTGATTCCTATTGCAACCGAGAGAAGCGGAAGCATAATGCCTTGGGTTACAAGGTGAGGGAAGAAGATGGAGACAATCCCGACAAAGTTCGCTACTAATCCCATCAATAGGTAACGTCCGTCCAAGAGTCTCCGACCTAGAAGTACCTGACCATATCTGGATAGTAGATGAAAAGGGAGTCGATCATAAATTGGTGTCCAGTTCTCAACAGTGTTTTCCCAGTGCCCCTTGAGTTCCATCAACCATCTAGCGTTGATGACTTAGGTTGGCGTCGAGGCAAGGTCGTCTACCGTTTTGAGGAATCCTTCTTCAGCCCCGATCGGAAAAACTCCGGAGGCGGCTACGGTGTGGCCATCGCCGAATCCCCCCATCTTTTCACAGGAGTCAGGCAGTATCTTGGAAAGTGGCGGCCGCGTGCCGCTCTGTATCATCCTAGCGAGCGGTTGCGGAGCTCGTCCAGAGACTTTGACCAAAGATGATGGGAGTCTGCCCCATCCCGGAACGTCTGGAGGCACGTTCATCATTCCTATCAGGTACTTGACGGGGTTGACGAGTCCCTGGTAGCTGAGGTATGAGCAGAAGCTTCCGACGACTTTACCGCTCATCCCCTGGTAGTTGTCTCTGGCGTGAAACCATTGAACGTTCTTCAACTGTGAGAGTCCGTTCTGACGGATCGTTGTGAGCAACTTCTGGTTCGCAATCTTCCTCTCCTCTTCGAGACGCTCCGCTTCTGTAAGAATGTCATTGTCAAAGCCCTCAATGCATGCCTTGACACCGATCTCGGGCCCGTTTCGATAGTATCCTACGGACCCCAGAACGTTCAGCATCGTCGAGGCTCGCCTCGGGGAGAGAGATTTTCCCGACGATTCAAGTCGCAAGCCACCCGTCCGTGTCCGCCGAACGATCCCGTTCTTCTCGCCATCTTCGAGAGCGATTCTGTTTAGACCCTGAATCTCGCCAGGTATTTCGTTGGAGCCGATGATCGCGAGATGCGCCAAATTGATGAACGAGGGATCAACGGTCTTGGCAAAGAGGTATGCGACCGTCGCTGAACAGGCGTCTCTTTCGCCGGAGAATCCGTTGAGTTCTGGGTTCAGATTATGGACCGATGGATCGTTCACTTCCGTCGTGTCGTGGTGATCCAGTGCGAGGATCAAGTTCTTGGAACGGTTGAACCTGCTCAGCCATTCTACATGTCCCGATCCAATGTCGGCGTAAACAACCACTCGTCGGGGTCCGCCTTCGACATCTCTTGCAATTTCCGGGTAGAGCTTGTCGACACATATGAGGCGCGTAGGCAGGCCGAGTTTCTCTAGGGAGACTTTTGTCAGGGCCCCGGAGCAGAGTCCATCAGCCTCATCATGGTGAACGACCATGCTGTCTGTGAGGCTGGACTCTTCTATCGCCTCCTTCGCTCGAGTAAGTCTTTTCTGAAAACCGTCGAGATCCGCCGTTCCAGTAACACCTACGGCCTGATGAACCGTGCGATGAAGTAACCCGCGCCATCGAGTTCGGGATCGAACCTCTGACTCAGAGGTTTCGAATCGAGATATCCATTTCCTACAATCGGACGAGCCTCCGTTTCGATGAGCCCCAGCTGGTCCTCTGCGAATCTGACCACGTCGTCACATTCTTCGCGTGTGATTGTGCAGACGCTGTAGACTATTGTCCCTCCCTTTTTGACCAAGGCCGTTGCTGCTCTCATGAACTGCTTCTGGTAAGAAGCCAGGTTTTCTACGTTAGCCATTGTCGTGTCGACGGAGAGTCTGGGCGTTACGCCTAGTCCGGTGCATGGAGGATCGACAAGCACCTTGTCCGCCCTCAACGTATAGTCTAGATGAGCGTACCTAGAATCGTGAGCGATGAGTTGATAGTTCTTGCAGTGTAGCCTTTCGAGATGTTCTCTCGCTTTTTCGGTCTTCCGCGTATTTCTGTCGAAGCCGATAACTCTGGCCTTGTTAGAGGTCAACTGGCAGAGATGGGACATCTTCCCCGCGGGAGAACAATTGAGGTCGACGATCACATCCTCCGGCATAGGATCTAAGACATGACATGCAACCATAGATGGGAGCGATTGAAGATGGATTAGTCCAGACTCGTACCATCTGGATTCCCGGAGGGGAGGAAGGCGGAATCTGCTACTGAGAGTCTCGACAGCGATGCCCTGATGATAGTTCAAGATCGCTGTCTCGCCCTGTCGTGCTATTCCAGACCCAACCGGAACACCGTTCTGATCCTGCACCGTTGCCTTCATTCCGGACCGGAGACCCTGACAGTTCTTCCCTCCTGGGGAGTAGAGGTGGGCCCCTTGCATCACCGCCTCCGCCGCAAAACGGTCAGCCAGTACCGGTATCCCTTCCCGCGTCACCGTCTGTTCCACCACGGGAAGATACGCCGCTTCAGGGATGGTTTTGTGAAGCCCTATGTCGAAGCCCTCAGAACGCATACTCTCGACGGTTTCCATTTTCGTGCTGGTGGGACCGTTCAATCGGAAATGGTATCTTGGTCCCATCCGACCGAGCGATTCTAACACGTTACTGAGACGTCCATTGTATACGGTTTCGAGGGATCGACGAAGAGCCACGTCGATGTGTAATATCGCATTCTCAACCTGGACCGTCAGAATTGGACACCCGGGTTTATTGCCGCTCCCCTTTCCGACTTAATTACCCTCGAGCAGCGTGCCACCGCACACATGGTGTGCACTTGACCAGAACCGTCTTGGAGCTACACTGTATTAAGTGCGGGACCAATTTCGAGAAGAGCTTCGAACAGAGACGCGGCGATGCAGACCTATCAGAAGGCGAGATGGTCCGGCTCGAAGACTCAACGTGCCCGAACAGGTGCGGCGGCGAATGGTTCGCTATCGAGAAGCACCACCCGATTCGAAGGTTCAAGCGTCACTACTGAAAGGGTCTTCCCGCCTCATACTCCAGCTTCTGTCTTCTCACGACTATTGATAATGACTATCGATGAACCGTTAGGGGTTACTCAACGCTTAAGCAGGGTCGAAGGAGCTTACTTTAGGCTGAGTCTGAGCCATAGGTGGTTGAATGACTAGGGCCGTTCGACACGCGGCAGAGAAGAGTCTGGAAGCACCACACGTGCCCTTCGAGGAATTCTCAGTCAAGGAACTCGACTACCTGGTCCGCCAATTGGAGAAGGCTAAGCCGGCAGGTGCGACCGTGGAGGTGTCCGCGATGGAGGATTCCCACCACTCACCGTGTCTTCAGGAGATGCAAGCCGTCGTGGTTCAATCGGTTGGCCCCGAGGGACAGCCGGTGGAGACGTACTTCATGTATCAATACTGTCCGGCGTGCAAGCTGGCGGTAAGAGTCCTCTAGCGTGTTCTACTCGATGAAGATGGCTGGGCGGTAGGGCTCGGCGAACCTGGACCTTCCTTTCGGATCACGGATCTCCTTTTCTCCTTCTTGCGAGACGTGAATCTCGGCTCTGAATTCGCGCCTGAAGAAGTCTGATGCATCTTCCAGAACCTTCTTCTCATTTGGTTGGACTCCGACTCTTGATTCGCGCAATTCTTCTTTCATCTGAGTTGCTTGTTGGTACGATTTTGCGGCGTAGTCCGCGGCTGGCTTTCCTATCGCTCGCAGCTTTGGGTCGGACATGATTTCCTTGATGAACTCGCCCTGTCTCTTAGGATCGCTCTGCGCAGCAGTGAGGGCTTTCTGGTATATGCTCAATTTCCACTGTCCAGCCGCGTAGTAGGTGATGCTCTTGGCTGTGAGGCCTGTCGCTTTCAGAATTTCTCCAGTATCTTCGAGGGTCTGCTTTACGATCGACTCTGAAGCTTCAGCTGTCTTGTCGTGGAACCGGTCGTCAGGCTTGGGCCACTCCGCTCGAACGACCAATCCCTTGTTTCCCAGAGTGAACCACATCTCATCAGCCACGTGGGGTGCCAGTGGGGCCAGCATTCGTGCTTTTGAATCGAATACCTGTCTGAGAACCTGGTTTCGCGCGTCTCCCTTTGTTTTCTTCGGTCCTAGTCTACGCTGATACCAAGCGGCATCGTTCTCTAGATGGTACAGGACGATGTTTACGACCTCTCTCACTCTCAATCGTTCCATCGCCGTGGTTGCTGCTTGAATTGCTGTGTTGAGACGACTAAGCATCCACCGGTCGAGTGTCGAGTAGGCTCTCTTTGCGGCCATCTTTCGTCGAAGTTTTCGGGATTGAGAAATCAAGCCGATGAGCCTATCTTGAATGGTGGTTGCGAGTGTTTCGTTGAAGTCAGTATCTTGATTGAGTTCTGCGGTTGCTAGTGTGCCTATTCGTAACGGGTCTGCGCCGAATTTTGCGACAGCCTGGCGCAACGGGATGATATTCTCTAGCGACTTTGACATCTTGTCGCCTGCCATCAGGACGAATCCGTTGGCAACAATCCCCCTTGGCCACTGGTCCTGTGTGAAGAGGGCGGTGTGATGGAAGATGTAGAAGGAGAGATGATTCGAGACCAGGTCTTTTGCGGAGTGTCTCATGTCTACCGGGTAGAAGTAACTGAACTCTCTCCGTGCTGAATCTAGGATTCTCTTTGAGATTCCGGTCTCGCGTGAAACCGCCTCAGTGGACCCTTGGCCTAGAAAGAGATAGTCGAAGAAGGAGTCTGGCAGTTTCTGGGGGTCTTTCTCGAATTTCTTGAAGATGACCCATTCCTTTGCCAGATACTTTGCAAGCACGTAGTATGCCATGTAGACTACGGAGTCTGACAGCGCTTCGATGGTCCAGTCCATGTCCCATGGAAGTCGGGTGCCGAGCCCCACCTTGCGAGCGCAGGCCCTTTCTCTGAGCCAGTCTATCGTGTAGTTGAACTCGCCGCGTCGCTCTTCGGGAAGAATTGTCATCTTGTCTAGGCACTGGTGAGCTTTCTTCTTCCATTCTTCGTCTCCATAGTTGATGAACCACTGGTTGTCGACGACGTGGACGACCACTCTCGTTCCACATCTGCACGTTATCGGTCTGTTCAGCAGCTCGTAGATACTCGTCATCTTTCCAGAACTGGTAAGGTCCTTGATGACGGCCTGTCTGGCACTTTCAACCGACAGTCCAGTGTAGGGCTTCGCGTTATCGGTCATGACGCCATTGTGGTACTCCTTAGAGTACAGATCTTTCGTGGCTTGCGCTAGTCGAGGATCTTTCTGTCCGCTGATCTCGAATTTCTTCACCATGTCTGCCGCGGGGAATTCCGAGAAACCTTCCAGCTTTATGATGGAGATTGGCTCGATCTTCCGGATGATATCTTCGGGTTGGCTTGAGGTCCAGGATCTTGTTTTCAGGTCGATGAGCGCTTGGTAGTCGTAGGGGGCATGTCCCGGCACCGACATTACGATGCCTGTTCCGTTGTCCGGCTCGACAAAGTCTGCGGGCAGAACCGGGACGGCAGTATTGGTCATCGGGTTAACCACTTCTTTCCACAACAAGTCGGTCCCGGACAATTCCGTTTCGATTCTTACGGAATGGTTCTGGTGCTCGAACGTTTCAATGGCTTCTCGGCTGACGACCCACTCTTCTGAGTCAATCTGGGCCTTTACATACCGGGTGTTGGGATTGACCCAGATGTTTGTTACACCGAAGATCGTCTCGGGTCGTAGGGTCGAAGTTGGATAGGTTGTTCTGTCGCTTTCAAACTTGACGAGGTGGGAGTCACCTATCTCCGGTTCTACTCCTCCTTGGATGTCTACGACGCCGACGGGGTTCTTGTCGTTGGGGCACCAGGCAACAGGGTGGGTCCCTTTGGTGATGAATCCGTGCTGGTTTAGCCATCGGAAATGCCATTGGATGAACCGGTTGTAGAGCCGGTCAGCTGTTGTGAACTCTCTCCGCCAATCGACAGAGAAGCCTATCTCGATCATTCCCTTCTTGATGTCGTCCCGGAAATAGTCCGCCATCCTCCTGGGTTCTTTCAAACCGTCGAGTTTAGCGGCAGGGATTCCATAGATCTTTGTGAATGTCTCGATTATCTCTGGGTCATTCTGGCTGAGCCGTTTTGCCATGGCGTACAGTGGCGTACCAGTGTAGTGGAATCCCATCGGATAGAGCGTGTTGAATCCGCGCATCCGGTGAAATCTGGCGTTGGCATCAGCAATTGTGTAGGTTCGAGCGTGGCCGATGTGCTGGGGAGAGTTTGGATAAGGATAAGCGGCCGTAACAAAGTACTTTGGTCGACGAGGGTCGGGATCCGTCTCATCGACCTTCGCCCATGCCCACTTCTTCTGCCATTTCCGCTCCAGAGCTCTCCAGTTGAACTTCGCCAATGCTTAGGCCACTTCTCTGGCGGTTGGGGTCGAGAGTTGTCTCTGGATGATCTCTTCCACAATTTTCAACGCGTCTTCGGCCTTATCCTTGTCAGGCCCTCCGCCTGTCGCGAAGAATGGTCGGCCGCCACCGCCTCCGCCAACTGCCATGGCGGCGCTGGAAACAATCTCGCCTGCGTTGATTCCTGCCTGGACCGCCTCGTCACCGGCCGCAACCACGATCTGGACCCGGTCCGAGGCTTCGATGATAGCCGCGACCATTTTCTTGTCGGATTCTTTGAGTCTGTTCGCGATATCTAGCGGGTCCATTCCTCTTCTCTTCGGAATCTTTGCGACGACAAGCCTGATGGGGCCTATGACCTTGGCATTCTTTTCGAACTGGCGAAGGCGACTCTCTAGGCTCTTGGCCTCAAGTTTCTCCAGCTCTTTCTCGAGAGCATCCCTCTCGGCGACGAGCGCCTTGGCAGACCTTGACAGTTGGTCTGGCGTCGTCTTCAACAGTTCTGCTGTAGCGGCGAGTTCTGCCGTGTCATGGTTAATGCGTCTGAGTGCTGGCTCTCCTGCAGAGAAGATTATTCTCTCTACGCCATCCTGTAGTCTGTCTATTTTTTCGATCCTGAACACTCCGAGTTCGCCTGTTCTCTTTACGTGTGTACCACCGCAGGCCTCAGCATCCCATCCGACTATTCTGACGACGCGTATCTTCGAGCCAGGAACGGCGCCTCCCTGGTAGAGCCTGTATCCGTATTTTGCTTCGGCCTTCTCCCTGGCCATCCAGTTGATCCTGACTGGTAGATCTCTTAGAATCGTCTGGTTTGCCAGACGTTCTATTCGTTCCTTCTCTTTCTGCGTGATCTGCTGGTAATGTGTTATGTCAAGGCGACTGCTCTCCACTTCCTTCTGGGCACCTGCTTGCCAGACGTGTTCTCCGAGAACCCTCCTTGCAGCTCCCAGCAGGACATGGGTGCCGGTATGGTGCCGCATCAGATTCTGTCTGCGTTGCCAGTCGATTTCTCCCTCGACAAGGTCTATGTTCGCATCGAGGGGTCCTGCTAGAAAGTGAACAATTCGATCTCCAAATTTCTGTACGTCCACGACTCCTACTTTCTGGTTGCCGAAACGGAGTTCGCCGTGATCCGATAACTGTCCTCCCCCTTGTGGATAGAAGGCTGTCTGATCTAGGACCACTGCGTTGTCCAAGACTCTGGCGACGACTTTGGCTTTGAACTTCGCCTTGTATGGGTCATCGTAGTAGAGTGGTCGAGTTGCAGGCAGATCGCCTAGTTTCGCTTCAATATCTGTCTCCGAACGTGGCTCCGCGAGGTTCTGGGCGGGCAGTGAGTGATGTTCCGCAACTAGCGTCAAGAAGTTGTCCGGTATCTCGACCGCCACCCCTGTCTTCTCGGCTCCCTCTTTGACGATTTCGGGGGAGAGCCCCTGTGAATCATAGAGTTGGACCAGTTGTTCGACAGGAATTTTCTGGATGCCTCTGCTTGCGAGGTCTTTTGACAGTCTGACTACTACCTCGGAGCCTCGGGAAATGGTTTCTTGGTATTTCCTCAGCTCGGTCTCAAGACCGGTCTGGATCTCTTTTCTCATGTCTCGGAGTGTTCGGAAGTCGTTTCCCCAGAACTTGATCTGCGCATCGGCAATTGATGGAATGTCTTGGTAGATTCCAAACTGTCTTGCTAATCTTCCGGCTCGGCGGATTATGAGCCTGGCTAGATATCCTTCTCCCACGTTCGAAGGGACCACTCCTTCCGCCAGCAGGAACGCGGCTGCTTTCAGGTGATCCGTTATCGCATAGACTGCTTCTATAGAGGAGAGGATCTGTCGTAGGCTGTCCATGCTAGTTCCCGTTTGTTCGGACACGGTTTGGATGTATGATTCTCGGTTCTTTTTGATGGAGTCCCAGCCGTGTATGCTTGATGCGCGTGTAAACGCCTCGATCAGTTGCGGATCTACGCTAACTTTGGCCAGGTCCATAACCTGTTGTAGGACGGGAGCATAGACCGCGTGGAATCCGCTTGGGGACCCTTGTGAGAGCCATGACCATCGTTCGATCCCATAGCCAGTGTCTACTGTCCTGATCGGTAGAGGAATCAGCTGGTCGCCTTGGACCTTGTACTGCATGAAGACGAGTGTCGCAATCTCTAGCCCGGCTACGATCGTCTCTAGGTCTGGTCCAGCGTTCCCACCGCCTGACCAGAAATGTTCCTTGTAAGTGACAGACTCGGACGGTACGCCGAGGATTCCTGTCAGTAGCTGGTGGTGGTAGCGAACGCACTCGTCCTTCCAGTACACCTCTTTCTCAGGATAATTGAAGGCGTGAGCTCCACCCATTTCAAAGATGGTCATGTGTCGACCCCCGGTTGGCCCGACAAGTTCAACGTCAGTGAAGCGGATGCATGGCTGACTGATCACTAGGGGGTTGGCCGGAGGAGGCATCGAGCCCTCTGTGACGTACGGCTGAAAATCGTAGATGGAAGCGCCGACAAGGTAGACGTCGTCTCTCCATCTCGCGACTACCGGATACGGCGGAATCCGAGTGTGGCCTTTCTCCGCGAAATAGTCCATGAACTGAATCCGCATCTCAGGAACATTGTAGCGCCTCTTCGTTGGCGGATTTCCGATGAAAGTGTAGGGCTGGCAGGGTGCCTCCCCACATGTTTGCTGGTCAGACTTCTCCGTCCAGAAGTTGCTTCCGCATGAGACACACTTGCGCCGAGTGAATCCCCGCTCGGCAAAGAAGGGAATCGCAAATTCTTCCGGGCTAATCTCTGGCAACTAACGTGTCCCCTCGACGTCGATGGCTGAGAGTAAAGCGTTTGGCGTTCCGACCAGACTAGGAGGAACTGCCTTGAAGAAGACCGTGCGGAGCTATACCGCGAGCCTCCTTACAATCTTATCCGAAGAGAGCTCCGAGTCCGGCCAAGGCCTCTTCTTCCTTCTTCTTCTCGTCCTCGGCAGGTTTCTCGTCCTTCTTCTTGGCCTCAGTTGGCGCGGCTGCCGGTGCAGCTGGAGGAGCCATCATCATTGAGCTCGCAGACTTTAGAGCCTCATCGATGTTAACCTCGGACAATGCCGCGACGAGAGCCTTAACCTGGGATTCCTCTGCTTGCCCACCTGCGGCTGAGACAATCTTCTTGACGTTCTCCTCGTTTACGGGCTGTGCCCACGAGTGAAGAAGGAGTGCAGCGTAGACATATTTCATTGGCATGTTAGCCTTCGACCGTTTTCCTTGTGAGATTTCACGGGACTCTTCCTGATGCACTTAAGCATTTCCGCTTGACCTCTGAAAAGATGAACTGACGGGTCCAGTTCCTATGCGGGCTCTTGGCTCGGTATCTTCTTGTCAAGCGCAGTCGCATTGGCGAGGGCTCTCTTCAAGACATACTCGGTGGTTCCTTCTTCCAAGAACGCCGCTTCTCCCGCGAGCGCGAGTGCTTCTCTGAAACCCTTCACGAGGATTCTCGGGGCATTCTCTACCGTAACGTAGCCCGCTTCGGTCGATAGATTGAGGGCGTCATTTATCGCTGTGATCAGATCATTCTTGTAGGAAGGTAGGTCAAGCGCTAGGTCTCCTCCTCGAAGTATCGTCCCGTTATCAAAAGCTACAACTAGAGTAAGACCCGCCTCCATCGGTTTCAGACCGAGTTTTGAGAGGACTGACGCCATCTTGGCGGTTATCGTATCGCCTTTGCGTGCAACGACTGAGTCGCTTGCGATCCATATGCTTCCTCCCTCTATTCTCGTCCGGACTCTGATCTCCCCGAACTCGCTGATGACGGGTCCGGGCGGCAGTCCAGTGTTGCCGGCAGGTATCATTATCTCGTTAGTGGCGATGTCTCCCGCTTTGGCAGGCACTCTGACCTTACTCTTGTCGAGCAGGATTATCAGAGAATACGGGTTGAGTTCTGAGAAGAGGAGTATGTTGGACCCTGTGAGGTCCTTGACGAACTCGCCGAGTTTTGCCTCTTTGAAGTCTCCGAGTTCGACAGACTTGCGGAGGAGGTTGTTCTTGGCGACGACCATTGTTACCCGATCGCGGAGCCGTTTTCGCAGCTCGTGGATCTGAGACGAGCGAACCTTAGTGAGATCCGCTGCTGCAATAACAGGATACTTCGACATCAGACCCTGCAGTTGTTCTAGGGATTCCTTCTTCCACTCTGCGACCTTTCGCGCTGACAAAACTCTCAGACCTGCGTTGTTGTTACTTTGACCAGTGGACCCATTGTCGTCTTGACCGCCACGGAGGAGATATTCTTCGAACCTCTCTCAAGCTTGGACTCCAGCCGCGAGATTACTGTCTGTATGTTCTGAACCAACACATCGTCGGGCATGTCTTCCGTTCCTACCTTGCATTGTATCACGGGCTGGTCCTTCATCTTCAAACGCGCATTTCTTCTCTGCCGCTTGATTACGTCGTCTATTGGTGCATTGGGTGGGACGGGCGTAGGCATCTTGCCTCTTGGTCCTAGCATCTGGCCGAGCGCCTTTCCTACCTGTGGCATTAGTGGTGCTTCTGCGATGAAGAAATCGTAGTTCTGAGCTAGCTTCCTAGCCTGCTTCTTGTCACGTCCCAGCTTGTCCAAATCGTCTTTACCTATAACCAGATCAGCTCCAGCATTCTTCGCCCTGACCGCGAGGTCTCCTCCCGCGATTACGGCGACTTTAGTGGTCTTGTTGGGTGGTGTTGGAAGTTCGATGGACTCGTTGATTCTCGCTTCGGGTCGTTTGAGGTCGAGTTCGCGGAGCTTGACCGCCAGTTCTACGGACTGGTTGAACTTGCGTTTCTCCGACTTTCCTTTCATGTCGGCTACGGCTTTGGCGATGGCGTCCTTCGAGACTAGCATTTTGTTCTCTCCTTAGACTTCTTTCAGTGCTTTCTGGTACACTCCCTTATCGAGGTCCTTGATGAACTCTTTCGGCTCTTTCGAATCGATGGTTACGCCCATGCTGACGCATGCTCCCGCGACCTCCTTGACGGCGGCGATTGTCGTCTTTGCGTAGCTGTCGGGCCTCTTCATCCCGGCAAGCTTCACTATCTGCTCGAGGGACATATTACCGACTTTTGTGGCCTTGGGGGTTCCGGATCCCTTCTCGACGCCAAGCTCTTTGACGATGAGAGCGGAGGTTGTGGGGGTTCCTATCTCAACGTCGAAACTCTTGTCGTCAACGTCAACGATCACTTTTACTGGGACTTTCATCCCAGCGTAGGATTTTGTTAGGTCATTGATCTTGTTGACTATCTGGAGCACGTTTACGCCTAGCGGTCCCAGAGTGGGTCCGAGCGGAGGGCCTGCGGTTGCTTTTCCGCCGTCGATCAGCGCATCAACTGTTTTCTTCTCGCCCAGACTCTCCCTCTCCTCTACTCACGAGCTTGACGTAGTCTGCGTGGACTGTGATGGGCAGTGTTGCGAAGCCCTCTTCCAGCAGTTCGATGACGACCTCCTGCTTCACCTTGTCAACGTGTGTTATCTTTGCTCGCAGTCCTCTGAAGGGTCCACCAACAACCTCTACGAGGTTTCCTACACTAAGCTCTTCGATTACCGGCTTGGTAACTATGAATCGTTCGATCGCCTGGATCGACACCACTCCCTTGGTCCGCGTGCGGGCGTGTCTTGTTCCGGCTATTGCCTCATCTACAAAGTGGGGTCCGTTGGCTTCGACGAAAATGTATCCCTTGATGACCTCAGGCGCGAGGATCGCAGTTATGGGCAGTTTCTTGACCTGGGCTCTGCTCGCCATGAGGTCGACAACGGTCCTCTCTTGACCGCTTGTTGTGCGGACCGCGTAGATCGATGTTTTCTGGGTTTGCTGTGTCATACTTCGCCGTCACACCCTAAGGGGTCGTTCCACCCTGACTGGCGGGCAGCGTATAGAGCCCCACCAGCCAGAATAATATCCTAATGACAAAGCCGATTCCACCCACAATCACGACACCTAGCAAGCTTATCTTGATCAGGAGGGCCGTTTCTTCCCAATTCGGCTTCTGGGCTACGTGAAAGAGCCGCTTCGTCGACTGCAGGAAGCTTCGCGCACCCAATATGGAGTCCCCTGTTATGTTCTGAAAACCGGCGTCCTCCCCTCCCTATTTAACCATACGACGAACCGTCAGCATTCTTTCAACCTCGAACCCTCAGCTTTCCAGGCTGGCACCGGCTGGACCGTATCGCAAGCCTTCCCATGATGAATCTGACGAATCGCGCTGACCTAAAACCAGATTTAAATCGTCCCTACCTTGCTAGAAGATGATAGGAAGAACTCTATGGATTTAGAAATAACTTATTGCCAGCCCTGCGGTCACCAACCAACAGCAATTGAGCTAGTAAATCAACTGCTCGCATCGTACGGTATGCCTCTGAACAAGAAACTGACCGTTGCTCTGAAGCCGTCGGACGGCGGAATCTTTGACGTAGCCCTAGACGGACGGCTCATCTTTTCGAGAAAACAGGAAGGTCGATTCCCGACCGTCGAAGAGATCAAGAAACAGATCGACCCCAAGCTTTCTATCCCGCTCGAAGTATCGTCAAAATAGACTCAGAAGACCGACTGTAGGGCTACCTACCGACCCACTCGACGTGGGTCAACCCACCTATTTAGCCCATAATATTCTTGACGATAGACTCTGGCTGGAACGGCTCTAGGTCGTCGTACTTCTGACCGGTGCCGACCAACGCGATCGGCTTTCCCATTATGTAGGATAGAGATATCGCGCTGCCCCCTTTAACATCAGCGTCCAGCTTGGCTAGTATGATACCGTCGATTTTGACAGCTTCTGAGAAAATCTTGCCTTGCTCTACCGCATCGTTCCCTGTGAGGGCATCCACTACGAGGATGGTGAGGTCGGGGTTTGTTACTCGGACGATCTTGCGCATCTCTTCCAAGAGGTTCTTGTTGGTCTGCATTCTTCCCGCAGTGTCTATGAGGACTGCGTTTATCGAGTGGGCTTTCGCATAGTTGACGGCATCGAAGGCAACGGCTGCAGGGTCGGCTCCATACTGGTGCTTGATTAGGCGGACTCCGACTCTTCGGGCGTGCTCTTCCAACTGTTCGATCGAGCCTGAACGGTATGTGTCGCTTGCTGCGAGTATGACGCTACGCTTCTTCTTTTGTAGTATGTAGGCTAGTTTGGCTATGCTGGTTGTTTTTCCTGTCCCGTTGATTCCAATGAAGACGATTATGGCAGGTTCTCCAGCGGCTTTCTTGTTGTCGACGAATGAGAAGATGTCGAGTGATCCGGCTCTCTCAAGGACGGATAGGAGGATTCCTTGAAGTATGACCCTTACTCTGGCGCGGGGGTCTGTGAATCGTGCGAACTGGGCGTCTTTGAGTTTCTCCTTTAGCTCGTTGCTGACGGACTCTGCCACGGAGACAGCGACATCGTTCTCGATAAGTGATAGTTGAAACTCGTCCAGGACGTTTTCGAGATCTTTTCCTTTCAGCTCTGTCGTGGCGATTCGGTCGTAGAAGTTTGAGAATTGTGCTCTGAGCCTGTCAAACAATCTCTACCGTTCCACCGCCCTTCTTCCTTGCGAGATCATTGAGATGAGCCCTATAGTCCTCGGTCTGGCCATAAACCTGGTTGAGCTGTTGCGTGACGGTGGCCCTCGCCTTTTCCAGTTCACTTGACCTTAGGCGGAGATCCTTCATCGAATCTTCGATGGGCTTCTCGATGCAGACCCCTGCTCCCACTCCTATGATGACCTTCTCAGCATCTGCAAGCCTCGCCTTGACGAAGCTGCCAGAGCCGATTGGTACGAGTGTCTCCGTCTCGTCCGGTTTTCCTTTCGTACCTTCGAGAGTTGATATTGCTGTTAATGTCTCTGATAGTGCCGCAGTGACAATATCAAGCCGGGACTGGAGTACTCGTGCTGAGCTTTCTAAGAGACGTATGTCCATGAGGCTCTGCCGCATTTGGTCGTCAAGGTCGCTCGGGCGAGTCGCGGGCCTCTTCTTAGTGACGGCCACTATGCCTGTTCTCCAGTCTCTGGGACTTCTTCAACTGTCTTGATTATTATCTCGAACTTCCGGGCTTTGTGCCGGCTTCCCATGTCTGCGTAGAGGCCTTGCAACGCGTCCTCTTTCTTGAGGGCCCTGATCTCCTTCTTGAAGTGGAGATTCTCTCCCCTCTTCCGAAGATCGCCAGTAATTCTGAAACGCTTGACTTCACTCAAATGTCTCTGCCGGCTCAGAAAGACGGACCTCTTCTGGGCTATACTTTAACCTAATCAGGTAGCTAGTTCTCTAAGCAATACGATCATCTGTCCAGTGCCCGCGAATAGACGTTACATTCAGTGACCTCTGACTTAAGATGAGTTAAATCGGCTTCTTACTGTGCTCGCGTTCAGAGCGGTTGCACAAACGCACCAAGCTTCAAACCAACTCCTATCGCTGCTTGACGATTTCAGACGCATCGTAAATGTCTGTATTGAAATTGGAATAGAAAAGAACGTCTCCTCGCTAGAGGCTCTCTCCTTGGCGACGTATCATCGTCTCAGCAAGAACGTGCTTGGATATTATAGGCTCGGCGCTATCAGCACCGCGTCTAGAATACTCAAGAACTATCGGAGAGCCAAGAGAAAGAATTCTCGAACAAGGTTTCCGCATGCTCGTAGGCTGATGCTGACTACATGCTACGGATTCAAGATCCAGGACGAATTTCTAAGACTACCGGTAGAACCATACAGATATACCTACATCAGGCTGAACAGTCACACCCTAAAGGTCCTGTCTGGAATGAAGGCCCGCTCGGTCACTCTGACCCGCTATAGTTTCACCATAAGCTACGCGAAAGAGGTTGTTCAGGCCAATCCTGAAGGATACATTGGTATAGACCGGAACCTGGACAACGTGACAATAGCATCCACAGACCAGGCAGTCCGAAAATTCGACCTTTCGAGAGCTACCGTGATC
Source organism: archaeon 13_2_20CM_2_53_6 (assembly GCA_001915065.1). Taxonomy (GTDB): domain Archaea; phylum Thermoproteota; class Bathyarchaeia; order 40CM-2-53-6; family 40CM-2-53-6; genus 40CM-2-53-6. The sequence continues at coordinate 24,496 of MNDT01000021.1, forward strand.
AAGTCTACCTATCGCCTCGTGAAGAGCCGGTGTAGAAGGAACGATTCGCGAATAAGACAAGTCGTCTATGACAAGTATGGCGAGAGACAACGTAACCGCATCCAGCCCATACTCCACAACGTTTCCAAGAAGATAGTTGAGGAGGCTACGACTCGACGATATGGGATTGTCATGGAGAGGCTGAGCCATATGAGAAGCCTCTACCGGAGGGGAAACTGGCGATCCAAGAGCTATCGTGCGAAGATGAACTCGTGGAGCTACGGTGAGTTACGGCGTCAGATAGAGTATAAGGCACGATGGGAAGGCGTGAGGGTAGTCTATGTCCCTGCCAAGGACACAACCAAGCGGTGCTCGATATGCGGGTACAAGACCCTAGAGAGCGCGAAGCGACAGCTGTGGTGTCCAAGATGCCGGACGATAATGGACAGGGACGAGAACGCGGCTAGAAACATAGCTGCGAGAGGGCTGAGGTTCGGCCCCAACGGGCCTCCAGTTGAAGCAATGGTAGAGGAACGAGAACCGGCAGAGGGAACTCTAATCCTCAAAGTCGATGGAGGCAAGTCGACTCAACAACCTGCAGTTGACAGAACCACCTAATCCGTCTGGAATACTGTGCTTACGGCCAGTAGCTCTGAGCCGAGCGTGTGGGAGCCGACGACTGCCCCTCTTGAGTTTACTACGATTCCAGATTTTGGATAGGGAACGCCTGAGTTGACTGTTCCGACGGAGACCGGCACTTTCAGGACTTCTGAGATATGCTGTTTCTCTTTCTCATCAATGATAGGGTTTGCAAGGACTCCTTTGTTGGACGCAACGGCCAATGAGCCTACTTGTGGGAGCCCGCCTATTGTTGCTGTCTGAACTGGCACTTTGAGGGCTTTTTCGATTGCTGATACTGTCTTGGGTTTGAGACGCGGGTCTATTACTGCGCCGTAGTCGTTGCAAAGGATCAGGTTTCCGAGAGCTGTCCGCTTCTCCTGGATGACTGCAATGCGTGCGCCTGTTGAGCGAAGCTTGGAGATCTCCTCCTCGGTCGCCACGTATGGTAGGAGTAGAGAGTTCGAGTTTCCGGTGACGTAGATACCCACTAGCCTCGAATCAGCGATCCCGATCGAGCAGATGTCGGTTTCAAGGGCTTCGCTGTAGCTGCTCAGCTTTTTTGCGGAGATACCCGCTGGCAGTACGACGATTTTCTCGTTCGCGAAGCTGAAAATTCCTACGTTCGGATCTCCGAAGACGTCAGACAGTACTACCGGCACGATTCATTTTCCCTCACCTGGAAAGACGATGACCTTGCCTTCCTTGTCTTTGACAACTCGGACCCGGATTCTACGCGGAGGTTTGCTTATTCCTCGCTGCCAGAGCATGCTGTTCGTCTCTTCGCTGATGGAGACTTCATTTGTCTTCATTCGCTGAGATACGAACTCTCGGAGGAACCTGATCGCTCTCGGGGTCCGCTTCTCGCGCGGAGCATTCCATATTCGGCGAAGGTTGAGATCATAGAATTTCTCCTCAACGATTTCCAGCTCCTCCGCTTCTGGAGCTTCCTCCGCCTTTGACGGGGCTTCAGGAGCCTCTTCGGCCTCGACCTCCTCCTCTTTCGCCTCTGGGATTTCTTCCGGCTTCTCTTCGATCTCAGGCTTGACCGGCTTAATTTGTTCAGGTTCTTCCAGAACGGGATCGTCCTTCTCTTCGAGAGGTTCCGGCGCTTTCTTCTTGGGAGCAGCTTTTGCCTTCTTCGGTTTCTTGGGTTTCTTTTCCTTGCTCGTGAGTGTCTACACCTTGATCTTGGTTTCTCTCCAGTGGCGCTGCTTCGGTGTTCGTCGAACCTTTCCCTCCGTTCTCGCTACGACCCATGAGGGGACAGGCTGGGCCTGTTTCAGGGCGTGTGATAGGTGCTTCTTCTTCCCTGATGGTTTGTGCCGTGCCATTGTTACGCTCTCCTGATCTTGATCTCTCTCTTCTGGCCCTCAAGTTGCATGAGGGTCTTCTTCAACTGCTCGTCGGTGACTTGTCCGCGTAGTCTTCCGGACTGGGCTAGTTGTATGAGCTGCATCTCCAGTTCTTCTGCGAACTCAGGCTTTACCATTCGTATGTTGGTGAGGCGTTGTCTCGCTTCGGGTGTGAGGATCCTGCGGATTATTGTCTGCTTCTGTCGCTCGACCTGTTGTTGCGCCTGTGTTCGACGCTGATCGTCGACTGCGGCTCTCTGCATCTCGGCGAGTCTGCGGCGGCGCAGGGCTTCAAGTTCTTCGTCAGAATAGTCTTCCTCGGCCATCAGCTCGCGGCCTCTCTGGGCCTAGCCTTCAACTCTTTCGCGACCTCAGCAGCAGTCTTGTTCAACAGGGTAAGACCCTGTCTGGTCAGCTTTCGTCCCTTCTTGCCCTCAATCGCCACCAAGTCGGCTTTCTGAAGCTGCTGCAGCGGCTCTCTGATTGCGGACCCGCCTGCAGGGGCTTGGTGTTCGGGCGAGTTTCCTCGACCCACGTTGCCACCGTACTGGACGCGAAGGCGGGAGACGCCTACTGGTCCGTGAACGTAGAGTTTGCGTAGAAGAGAAGCGCATCGCATGTACCACCAGTCCGGGTCCTGTGGAGGTCTCTCCTTGTGGGCTCCAGTCTTGGCAAACTCCGACCATGTGGGGGGTGAGATTTCTGAGACGTTCTCTTTCAGATGCTTTGCTAGCTTGTCGATCAGGTCGTTGGCTGGGACCTCAAAGGCTGTGGGCAATGGATAGCGTCCTCATTCCTTGCTGGAATTTTTCTTCGGGAAAGGCGAGGTCTGAGCGATATAAGGCTTCATCGGGCGAAGAACCTTCTTGGAGTTGATTCTGCTGTTGACCGGGTATCTTCTTACGCTTCCACAGGACAGACAGGTAATAACAATGCCACTGCTGCGAGCGTGCAGCCTGACTTTCGCGTTGTGGCCAGGGACGAGGGCGAGCCCGCAACCCTTGCAGAGGTATCTCTTCACATCACTCGGGATCCTCGTCTTTGTCCTTTTTGAGATCCTCCGGGCTAGGTCCACGTAACGTCTCGAAAGATCCTCGTTTTTCCGCGCCATCTCCTTTGCCTGATCTATGAGAATCTCGATCCGCTCCCGAGCTACTGATGCAACTGCCTCTCGGGTCTTGCCGTAGTTTCGGCGTGTGTTAGGGCGTCCCATGAAGCTCATAACCTAAAGCAGGAATGAGTCCATCGCGTGAGAATCATTGGCTCTGACTCTGATCCTTGCCGAGTCGTCCATAGAGCTTGTCCCTAATGAAATCGCGGGCCAACGGGCCGTACTCAGCTCGGCCCATAGGAAGAAGAAAGACCCGGGTCGATTGATCCTAGACCAGAGCTATCATCATTCTGCAATTCTACGGCTGAGAAGCTCGGGCGTCGGCAGGGGAAGGCCGGATATTGCCCACTTCTCGCTACTGGTCGCGTTGGGTTCGCCTCTAAACGCGGAACATCAGTTGCAATGTTTGGTCCACACCCGAGATGACTATGTTATCGCCATCGATCCGAGCGCTAGGCTTCCAAGGAATACTGACAGATTCACCTCCCTACTTGAGCAGCTTTACGAAGAATCTCGGATACCGTCAAGAGGTTCGCCACTAATGTCTTTGAAGCAAGAAACTCTTCCGAAGCTCTTGAATGAAATCTCCCCAGATAACGTGGTTGCTCTAACGACCCAAGGATCTCCCAAACCCATGGAGATCATCGCAGCTGATCTTGAGAAGACTCAGCGACCAGTGGTTCTCGTGGGCGGTTTTCCATCGGGGCATTTTTCGAGTCAAACGATCGACGCATCATCAGCGACTTATCGGATCGACCGTAGGAGGCTCGAAGCTTGGACCGTTGTTGGAAGAGCGATCTATGATTATGAAAGAGCGATTGGGTTGGAGAGGTTTTAGGAAACCAGCCCTTATGTAGACGACTGACCATCCTTCACTTGTCCAATGTCCTCCGAGATCGAGCTTCTACGACAAAAGAGAGCTCTCGAGCTGAGGAAGAAGATGCTGCTATCGCAGGAGAAGCCTATATCAGCTCAGCCTGTGCCGCCTAAGCTCAGCTCCAAGGAGACGGTTCGAAAGGTTCTCGAAGGGAGAGGCGCAGAGGTCTTGGAGACTGCGAGAAGGTACTATCCCAAAGAGACAGCCGAGATTGAGAATACTCTAGCGGGTCTCATAGAGTCTGGAAAATTGAAAGGGCCGGTATCCGGTGAGGAGTTCTACTCGTTCTTGAGACGGATCGGACTGGTCTTCAACATGGACGTCAAGATCAGGGTCAAGGAACGTGGAGAGCTGAAGACGTTAGAAGAGAAGTTCCGAGATTCACACTAGGCTGTGAGAACCTGGAATTGGCCGATGATGAGCCGCCAAAGGAACACTGTACCAGCCTCGGCGATTCAGTTCTTACGGACTCTTGATGGAGACTCCACGTGTACTTGTAGTACTCTCTAAATTGCTCTGGGGGCACGGAAACTATTTTTTCGATGACGCTAAGAATAGCTCGACTGGTCCTTGGACGCAATGGAGAATGCCTTCAACGTCCCACTGAAGTGCACGCCCGAGGAGAGAAAACATTTTGTCGATCGAGCAATGCAGGAAGCTCAAAACTCCAACTTTCCCAGCGCACTAGAAATCGTCACGAACGGGCTAGATGCTCATCCAGCGTCAGAGGGCCTCCTTTTCCTAAAAGCATACTTTGGCTACAAAGTAGCCGATAACATGAGCAATGAACTCAGCTCGTATCCAAGGATCATCGAGCCAATCGGTAATGGAGCGCTAATGATCGATGGCGCCATGACTTCTCAGATGCTCAACAGGTTCCAGGATATCGTGAACACTCTCTCGGATGCCGAAGAGGCGATCAACGAGCTATTACAGGTGAATCCGAAGAGCAAAGAGGTTGCAGAGTTCAAGGGCTACATCGACCAGAAGAGACAACACCTAGACCAAGAATCTGAGAGCATACGGGCAACATTCAACAAGAGCCCGCAACTGGCTGGAAACTTCTGCATGGGTTGCCAGAGAACCATATCCTACGACACACAGAAGGTCGTGTTTCGCCGATCTGCCGATTCTCGGTTGGAAGCCTGGCACCTTGGCTGCTTCCAATCAACGGCCAAGAACTAGAGCACTTTAGTTACTACTGCAGAAATCGGTCCATCGTCCTGTTCAACAGCCAGTCTAGTTCCCTCTTTGGCAAAATCTCTGTTGGCATAAGCGAGACAGGCAACCCTTCCCAGCCCTGGAGAGAAAGCCGCGCTTGTGATGAACCCCGCCTCAACATCGTTGCTCTTCAGCTTTGACCGCGCCGACGGAGGGTCTCTGGCTTCAATCTCCAACCTGACGAGCTGCTTGTTCACTCTACCTATGTGAGTAGCCCTCGCGACAACCTCCTGACCCATATAGCAACCTTTGGTGAAGCTGATAGCATCTCTGAATCCTGCTTCCAGCACAATCGTATTGTCGTCAATGTCAATACCATACCTTGGATATCCTGCTTCGAGTCGAAGCATCTCCATCGACTTGCTACCAATCGGCCTAAGACCTATGTCTCCAGTCTTCAACAGAAAACCATTCCAAACTGCCTCGGCCTCTTCGTTTGGCAAGATAATGTCATAGCCGCCCTGTCCACTTCGGTCTCTGCTAACAATCGTGCTTGGTCCGAGCACCTTGTGGCCTAATGGTTTGAGACCTTCCAATTCTACTCCTAAGGCTTCTCTGATCGCCTGACCGGACCTTGGTCCCTGAATCGTTATCTGGACGCGATCCTGAGTGGCGTCTCTAATCTGAACATCCTCTGTGATTACGAAACGGTCGAGAGCTTCTTTCACCTTGGATGCTGGCGAATCCCCAGTGTCGACGAGTATGCCGTCTGGCTGCCCGTAGAGATACAGGTCAGCTAGGATCCGGGCTTTGGGATTCAGCAGGGCTGAATGTTGCCCTCCATCTTCTCGAAGCTGTGCCACATCGCTGGTTAGGAGACCGTTCAGGAATGAGACGCGATCTTTCCCGGTGATTCTTAGACGGCCAGCGTTCGATATGTCTGCGATGCCAGCGGCTTTCTTGACCGCCCAGTACTCTTCGATGGGATCCGAATAGCTCAGGGGGGTTTTGCTGGCGTCCAGCTGAGCCCCGAGCCTTTCGTGATGAAGAATCAGCGGATTGGACACGACTACTAGATCAGATTCCACTTGGTGATTATATGGTTGTGCCCAGATTACCTTTTTCAACGGTAAACGGTGACGGATCAGGACGATCTAGCATGGAGTTTGGGCTGAAGGGTAGGGTTGCGCTGGTACCCGCGGCGAGCAAAGGAATAGGCTTCGGCGTCGCAAAGGTCCTCGCCTCAGAGGGCTGCAAGGTCGTAATCTCCTCGAGGAATCAGGATTACATCCGAAAGGCGACGGAGCAGATCGTAAGAGAAACTGGAAATCGTGAGACCTACGGCTTTAAAGCGGACCTCACCTCCAGAGAAGATGTAGATCATCTTCTCGTTTC
>MNDT01000013.1 GCA_001915065.1 archaeon 13_2_20CM_2_53_6
ACAGCTCCATGCTAAAGCCTGCAGCACCCGGAAATATAGAATATTTTTCAAATCGCTCGATGCTCGCGTGACAGATCCCGGCTTGATCCCATGCCCGGTTCTAGGCTAACAACCATCGCATCGAAAGGAATACTTTAGCGAGATCGCGGGTCAGGGTTTGCCTTGTAGAATATTCAGATAGAGAAGACGGTCTACGACAAACGATCGACCAGTGATGGGAAAAGGATTCTGGCGATGAGACTCTGGCCACGCGGAGTTCGCAAGGAGTCCATCGACCTATGGCTGAAGGATGTAGGAACAAACAGGGAACTCATCAAGGATTGGAAAGCTGGCAATGTTACTAGGGCTCAGTACGAGAAACGATACAACATCGACATGAAGGGAGAGCTTCAGCGGAAGCTCGTGAAGGAAATAGCAGACTACGCTAGAGCGGGTCCCATCACACTCCTCTGCTCATGTAAAGATCCAAACACCTGCCACAGGTCTCTTCTGAAAACGCTTGTCGAGGCCGAACTCTGACCTTGCCAGCTATCGGAAAGTGGTGTCCGAGACCCCGAGATCCTGTCTAGTTCTGATCGTCTTCATCAGGTCCCCACGCGTAACAATTCCGAGGATCCTGTCACCCTCAGTTACGACCAGCCTTCCGATCTGATTCTTCGCCATCTTCTGCATCGCCTCAGCCGCGGAGGCCGTGGAGTTGATTGTTACTATCCGCTCGTAGGGGACCATGGCCTGGGCGACGGTTTCAAACTCCCGTTTCTCCCTCGGAATGGATCTAACCGAGCCCATCGTGACAACTCCTTGTAGCTTGTCGTTCTGGACTACCGGGTAGCCGCCGTGAGGATGGACGAGGAAGTAGTCGTTAACGAGTTGCTGAACGGTGAGGTCGGGGGTGACTGTGAGAAGGTTCCTGGTCATGATGTTGCCGACGCTGACGCCGTGGAGTGCTTCAGTCATCTGGGTCTGTCTGAGACTTGTCTCCGCGCCGGAACGGATGAACCAGCCGAGAAAGATTATCCATATGCCATTGACAAAGTCCGCCGTCGTTACTACGAGCAGCAGTCCCGCTGCGATCATGATCAGGGAGAGGATCTCGCTCACTCGAGTAGCGTTTCGCGTTGCCTTCAAGAGGTTCTTTGAACTCTGCCAGAGGGTCCCTCGCAAGACTCGACCCCCGTCGAGTGGGAAGGCTGGGATTAGATTGAACGCGCCCAGAGCAGCGTTGATCAGAGCATTGTAGCCGAGAACAGCGATAACAGCATCAGGGAAGCCAGTCAATCTTCCGACGTACCAGATGGCGCCTAGCAACCCAGCGATAGCGAAACTCGTTAAGGGTCCCGCGGCCGCCATTCGCACCTCTAACGCCGCGTCCCGGGGCTCTTCAGTCATCTCGGAGACGCCGCCGAAGAAGAAGAGAGTGATTCTAGCGATTGGCAGTCCGTTCTTCTTGGCGATGTAAGAGTGAGATAGTTCGTGAACGAGGACGGAGACGAATAATAACAGGGCCGAGACTGCGCCGACAATCCAGTCCAGGGTGGCCGAAAGCCGGGGATATGTTGCCGGCAGATATCCGACAGCCAGGGACCAGGCAATGAGTAGAAAGACCAGCCACAGTGTCCAGTGGATCCGGATCGGAATCCCTAAGATTCTTCCTATATTCACCGACACTGGTTCTTCCTTCAGGCCGCCGCCTACGGCGCTAGGACTTGACCTTTTTCCTAACTGATCTTCTTATCGGTCCGCCTGGAGCCATTACACTTTGTTGGAGTCTATGTTGCTGGAGGAAAATAGCCTTGAAACCCTCAAGCCACGCTCCCTTTGCCTCCTCCACTGGCAATCCTGAGACAACCAAGGTTTCGAGCCCATTCCATAGCGCAATGAGCGAATAGGCTAATGGAAGGAGTTCCAAGTTATCGTCTATCAGTCTCATCTTGCGCAATCCTTCGAGAAAGCTTGCCAGTCCGTTAGCGTATTCTTCCTGGTTCTGTCGAAGGACCCGTCTTAACGCCGGGTTTCGGGAGGCTTCCGATAATATCTCAAGGCTAAGCCTCGGGTTCGATCCGAACCTCTTCATCATCGCGTCGAAGAACCGGGTCGCGCTCTCGATTGGGTTCGCTTGGGTATTGAATGTCGAGTAGAGAATCTCTTTGAAGGCGCGGGGAGCTGTCCGGGACATCGCCTCGAATAGGCGCTCTTTGCTGGAGAAATAGAGGTATAGTGCTCCCTTGCTAACGCCCAGCTGTTTCGCAACATCGTCCATCGTCGCCTCATGGTAGCCTTTTTCGGCAAAGACCCTGTTTGCAGCGTCTAGGATCCTGCTTCTGGCTTCCTGCTTGTACTCGGGAACCACCTTCGGCATCGACTTCACGCAGAAGTTGTTGTAGCGTTATATTTAAAATGACCAACGCGCTTAAATAATGACCAGTCAGTCAGTTTTATGCGGACTCAAGAAAAAAATGGACGGGGTCGATCGTTCAACTGGTCTGGTAATCACCAGAAGTGACCACGCGACGTGCACGGCGGTTAATAGGCGGAGACGAGGTTATGGTTTTCTTGGAGGGAAACAGAGTGAAGTGTCAGACGCGGAAGGACTTGGAAGTAATCCGTTCGATAGCCGCACCTTTGAACCTGAGACTAGCTATCCGGTAGGAGCGTCGAACTGCTGACGCTCCCTAGCGGGGCCCTCTCAGGCCGAGACGAGGTCGTTCAGGTGAACAACCTCTCAAAGAAGTACGGCGACACCGTTGCGGTCAACGGCATATCCTTCGGGCTCTCGAAGGGAGAAGTTTTCGCCTTCTTGGGTCCCAATGGCGCCGGAAAAACTACTACCGTCGAGATTCTTGAATGCCTCCGAGCGCCAACAGGGGGACAAGCCAAAGTCCTAGACTATGATGTTAGCAAGCGTTCTGATCAGTCTGAGATCCGGAAACGGATAGGAGTTCTTCCTCAAGATTTCAACGCGATAGACCGTCTCACGGTCCGAGAGAATATCGACTATTTCGGTGCGATGTACGATCATCAGCTAGACTCAGACCAGCTTATCGAACTGGTCGACTTGAAAGATAAACGGGACGAACAGTTCAAGACACTCTCTGGCGGGTTGAAGCAACGCGTTGGACTCGCAGTCGCGCTGGTCAACGATCCTGCCCTCGTTTTCTTGGACGAACCTACCACCGGCTTGGATCCTCGAGCTCGGCGCGACGTATGGTACGTCATAGAACGATTGAAGAAACAGGGAAAGACTGTGTTCCTTACAACTCACTACATGGACGAGGCCGAGTACCTAGCCGACACGGTCTCTATCATCGATCACGGACAGATAATTGCTTCCGGAACTCCGAACGAGTTGATCGATGCCCACGGAGGCAAGAAGACGCTCGTGATTAGAGAAGCGGGCGAGGACGGGCTCAAGTTCCTTCCTCCCGGAATATCCAGACCACAACTCAAGAACGAGGACGACATCTACATTCCACTCAACAATGGAGAGTTGACGACCATTCTCATCGCGATCGGACAGACTCCCCTGGCGAACAAGGAGATAGAGGTCAGGCGTCCTACGCTTGATGACGTGTTTCTCAACCTAACCGGACGAAGGGTCTCCGAGGAGGGAGAGTAGCATGAGCCGAGTCTACACGATCGTCAAGGGGCATGTGAAGACATGGTTCCGGAGCAAGAGCACTATCTTCTGGACCCTAGCGTTTCCAATCCTGCTCATTGTCCTCTTCGGCGCAATCTTCGGGACAGGAAACACTAGGTTCGACCTGTACGTTCAGAACCAGGATCTGACGGCTAACGCTCCGACTCCCTCGTCACAGGGGTATGTCGCAGCGTTAAACCATACGGGCGCTTTCAACATTCAGACCGTACCGGCCGAGATGAGTAACCCTGTCTCCTACGTGCGAGATGATGCTCAACTCCACAACCGTGGCCAGAGACTCCTCGTCATCCCCGTCGGATTCCAGAACAACCTAACCAATCGCAAACCGGCGGACATCCAGCTATACATGGACCAGAGTGATCAAGCTTCCCCATCACTTGCCGGAGTAATCACCGCTGTGACCTCATCCTACGCGGCCAGCCTCTCCAATTCTACCGTGAGCCTTAGCGTGCAACAGGTACCGATAGTGACCCACAACACTCGATACATCGACTTCTTCATCCCCGGAGTCATAGGCATGACACTCCTCACAAGCGGCGTATTCGGCGCGGTCAACACGAACGGAAGATATCGCGAGCTGAAGATCATCAAGAAACTCGCCACGACACCCCTCTCCAAGATAGAGTGGATCCTCGGAATGGTCGGCTACCAGATGTTTCTAGCCGCCATCTCGATCACGGTCATACTGCTCTTCGGAAGATTCGTCTTCGGCGTCACAGCAACAATCGACATCTACACGATCGGACTTGTCGTCGCAGCGGCGCTGCTCTTTCCAGGGATCGGAATGGTGCTGGCTAACTTTGTAAAGGACGCGGATGGGGCTGAGGCGGCTGCGAACGCGATAACTTTCCCGATGATGTTCCTCGCTGGAACTTTCTGGCCGACAGAGACGATGCCCACTGTCTTGAAGGTGATCGCCAACTACCTCCCGCTCACCTACATCAACAACGGTCTGAGGGACGCGATGATCTACCTCGAACCAGCACAGGCGCTAACCAACACGATCATAGCATTGGGGTTAGCAGGATTCTTCATCATACTCGGATCAGTCCTGATGAGCTGGAAAGAAGAATAGCTCATCGTCTTCTGATAAGAGTGGACAATAGCCCGCTGCCGCTTTCTTGACTAGAAAGCTCTCGGACCCGTGGCTATTCGGTCAAAGATTCAATTAGACCAAACCGAAGCCGGGACCACGGTCAGACTTGAAACTCGCCCAAGCGCTTGCAGACTATGTTCAATCTGTCAAGTATCGTGACCTCCCGGAAGATGTTATTCACGAGACGAAGAAGAGAGTCATCGACAGCCTAGGCTGTGGCATTGGCGCCTACAACTCTGAGCCCGTGAAGATATCCCGAACCGTTGCAGAGAACGTGAGGAACGAACATGGCTCGACACTCTTCGGGACGAGAAGGAAGACTACTCCTGATCTCGCGGCCTTCGTCAACGGGATAATGGTCAGATACTTCGACTACAACGACACATATCTGTCCAAAGAGCCAGCTCACCCCAGCGACAATGTCGGGCCATGCTTCTCGGTGGCAGAGGCCGAAGGCGCCACTGGAAAGGACCTACTCCTCTCTATCGTACTAGCCTACGAGATTCAGTGTAGACTCTGTGACGCGGCGGACATTCGACATCGGGGCTGGGATCATGTCTGCTATGGGCTCGCGTCGACCGCGTTCGCTGCGAGCAAGCTGATGGAGCTGAGTGTTAATGAGATGACTGAGGCGGTAAACCTCGCTCTGAACTCTCACATTGCGATGCGACAGGTCAGGGCGGGAGAGTTGTCCATGTGGAAAGGATGCTCATTCGCTAACGCTGCACGAAACGGTGTTTTCTCTGCGCGGCTTGCCCGTGAGGGCATGACGGGTCCGTCGCCCATCTTTGAGGGTGAGATGGGCTTCTTCAAGCAAGTATCCGGACCCTTCCAGATCAGTATCAACGACTTCGGCGGCAGGAACGGGTCTTTCAAAATAGCAGAAACATATCTGAAATTCTTCCCTGCAGAGATCCATTCACAGACATCCATCTGGGCCGCGCTGGAAGCCAGAAAGGAGACGGGGAATCCGGAGGGTATTGTCTCTGTGGAGATTGCTTCGCATGAGGCTGGCTATACGATCCTCGGCAGGGACCCGGAGAAGTGGAACCCGATGACCAAGGAGACGGCTGATCATAGTCTGCCCTACATTGTCGCCATGGCAATGCTTGAGGGCAGAATCGACAATTCGACCTACAGCGAGAAGAAGTATCGGGACCCGAAGATCCTAGACTTTCTCAAGAAGATCACGGTCATCGAAGACAAGGAATTGAGTGCGAAATACCCAGAAGCGGCGGCAAACAGGATTACTGTCAAACTAGCATCTGGGACGGTCATCACGAAACAGGTTGACTATCACAAGGGCCACCCGAAGAATCCGATGAGCGACAAGGAAGTCGAGAACAAGTTCGAGAGGCTGACTAGGAAATACCTAACCAAGAATCAATCGAGGAGAATACTCGACACTATCTGGAGCCTGGAGAAGGTAAACGAGGTCGGTAAGGTCGTCTCTCTTCTGACTGTTCGATAGTCACCGCTTAGGGTTTCCCCTTGCCATCCCTACGGCGCTACGGCTAACCACAGAGAGAATTCCGCTAATAATGACGACAACGACCTTTGGGCCGGAACAGCAAGATGAAATACACGATTAGAGTAACACAGGACACTAATCACCTTCTTCTGTTCGCCCCTACCTTCCCGTAGCGATCATGAAGATGAACCAGCAATGATGGCCAAAGAGGTTCAGTCGAGGGTAGCTGATGCTAAGCAGCGAGATGTTGGGCATGATAAAGTCCGCGTTGACGATGAGACCATGCAGAAACTCGCCATAACGGCCGGCGACTTTATAGAAGTGCGCGGAAAACGGACCACCGTGGCCATTGCCTGGCCTGCTTACACCGAAGATCAGGGTCAGCAGATCGCCCGGATGGATGGGCTTCTCCGAAAGAACGCAGGGGTAGCCCTGAACGAGTACGTCACTCTCAAGAAGGCGGAAGTAAAAGACTCCCAGACAATTGTCTTTGCACCCACCGATGTCCGTTTGAGCGTGGACGACGAGTTCGTGAGCTTTGTCAAGCGTCGATTCATGGACATGCCCTTTGTCGAAGGAGACATGACCCTCCTAAACATATTCGGCAGTTCTGTGCCGCTCATAGCTACCCGGGCCCGGCCTCACGGTCCCGTCAAGATTACAGAGTCTACCGTTGTCCAGGTGATGAGCGAGCCTAGCCCGGACAAGAAGAGCATACCGCTCGTCACCTACGAGGACATTGGTGGACTACACGGCGAAATTCAGAGAATCAGAGAAATGGTAGAGCTTCCACTACGCCACCCAGAACTTTTCCAACGGCTCGGCATCGAGCCTCCCAAAGGAATCTTCCTGTACGGACCCCCAGGCTGTGGCAAAACACTTGTGGCGAAGGCCGTGGCCAGTGAGTCAGATGCCAACTTCTACGTCATCTCAGGGCCTGAAATCATGTCCAAGTTCTACGGAGAGTCAGAGGCCCGGCTGAGAGAGATTTTTCAGAAAGCTCAGGAGAGCGCGCCCAGTATCATATTCATCGACGAGATGGACTCCATCGCTCCAAAGAGAGAGGAAGTGACGGGAGAAGTGGAACGTAGAGTTGTGGCTCAACTGCTCTCCCTCATGGACGGCATGGCCGCCAGGGGAAACATCATCGTGATAGGCGCTACGAATAGGCCGAACGCCATCGACCCGGCGCTCCGACGCCCGGGACGCTTCGACCGGGAAATAGAGATTGGAGTCCCCGACAAAACGAGCAGGCATGAGATTCTGCAGGTTCACACGCGAGCGATGCCATTGACCTTGGATGTGGATCTTCACCGGCTGTCGGACATTTGCCACGGATACACCGGCGCGGACATATCGGCACTCTGCAGAGAGGCTGCGATGAAGGCCCTGCGGCGCTACCTTCCAAGCATTAACCTGGAGGAGGAGAGAGTCCCCGGTGAAATGCTCGAAAAGATGCAAGTGAACTTGGACGATTTCAAGACCGCCTACCGGGAGATAACACCCACCGCCATGCGAGAAGTCTACATCGAAGTACCCTCCGTCAACTGGGCTGACGTCGGGGGACTGACGGACGTGAAGCAGGAGCTCCAGGAAGCCGTCGAATGGCCGATAAAGAAGCCGGAAGCCTTCACTAGAGTTGGGATCAGACCACCGAAAGGTATCCTACTCTTCGGGCCGCCGGGATGCGGTAAGACCATGCTGGCCAGAGCTGTCGCTACCGAGAGTGAGGCTAACTTCATCTCCATCAAAGGCCCCGAGCTCTTCAGCAAATGGGTTGGAGAATCAGAGAAGGGAATCCGCGAGGTCTTCAAGAAAGGTCGCAGTGCCGCCCCGTCCATCGTCTTCTTCGACGAACTGGACTCTGTCGCCCCCAGAAGAGGAACGGACCTTGGTGACAGCGGTGCATCGGAGCGTGTGATCAGTCAGTTGCTCACAGAGATGGATGGCATCGAATCCCTTGTCAACGTGGTCGTGATAGGGGCCAGCAATCGGCCGGACATTATCGACCCGGCCATCCTGCGACCGGGCAGGTTCGACAGGCTCATCTACGTGCCAGCACCAGACCACGCCACCCGTCTGCAGATCCTCAAGATCCACACGCGAAACATGCCCTTGACCCCAGACGTTGACCTGGACCAGATTACCAGTCAAACCGCAGGCTACTCGGGAGCAGACATTGAGGCAGTATGCAGGGAGGCTGGCCTCATCTCACTGAGGAGGGACATTGAAACGAAGAGCGTTACACTAGAGGACTTTCGAGATGCCATGGAACGCGTAAAGCCCTCGGTGACTCCTGATATGGAGAACTGGTACAGGGGCTTCCGCAAGAGGTTCAAGAAGGAAAGAGCCGCGCTCGCAGTGACATAGACTTCTCTGATAGAATCTCTCCTTCTGACCCCGTCATTGAACAAGATATGGAGTCCCAGGCCAATGTCCCTAGCCATAGTGGAATTTATGGAAAAGAAGGGTTCCGTCACAGACACTGATTTGCAAAAGGAGCTCAACTCGAACTTTGGGGAGACCAGCTTTAGGGAGCTAAACCGGGAACTTATGAAGCTAGAGCTGGCCGGAATTCTGCGGGTCTCAAGGCTCACAAAGGGTAAGAGACTAGTCGAGCTGATAGGAAAGCCAACAATCAACTAGAACAATGTGAGCGGCAGCTCCGAGTAAAAAATCGGCAAGGTTGATTGGATAATTGGGGGAATCCAGCATTCCATACAACTCAATAGGGATCGAACATGGAGTTGCCTCGAAGCTTTCATGAGTGGTAGGTTCAATATCTAGCCAGGGATAGGGAAAACCGGATGTTGAAGTGTCCTTTTGAGCATGACAAGAGTATTGGGACGAAAGTTGGTACAGGCGTGAGTGGAACAACGATAACAATTGCAATTCATAATGAACGCTGCACATGCGACTGCAAGTGGTGCGTTCGCAAGAAGAAACAAGTCCCGGTTGAAGGATCTCATCGAGCCAGCTGAGAAGTTGCTATCTGAACGAAACGTGATTTTGGAACCCTCTAGCCAACCTCCTTCGAATAGGCGTTGTAAACTGACCGCGAGCTGGATGATTGAAGCATGGAAGAATTCTATCTCACACGGGACTTGACAGGCGGAGACGCAGGGCGACTTTCGAGTCTGGATGGGGACGACGCGTCAATGGTGGGACTTAGATAGCTCTTGCTACATGCACGTCTTTGGGGTTTTTCGTGATACGTTGTCCCATGTGTGGGAATGATCTCGTCTATTCCCCCATTCCATCTCTTTACTTCTGTCTGGAACTTATGATCGGGGAGAACATTAGGATCAACTTGAAGTGCAACCCGTGGATACCAGAAGACGCGCCGGCCGAGGATTTGCTCAAGCTCACCGGGAGAATTGAGAAACTAGCCCCAAGACTATCCAATCTCCGGTGTCTCCTTCCACGGCGTTAGCCACGAATTAAGCGAAGAGTGTTTCAAACTTCTCTATGACGAATAAGAACTCCTTTGAGGGGGTCCTCCTCTCGGTTGCTCCTCGTACGAAGTAGGATTCGAAGTCTAGCCGAGCTACTGGTGTCAGCTCATTCTTGCCGTGTTGATCACTAAGAGACAATGTTGCTCGATCTTTAGAAAAGCCGGAGTCACCGAGCTCGAATGGGCATGACAGGCCCTTCCCCATCTTTGATGATGAGATGGGCTTCTTCAAGCAAGTTTCCGGATCCTACATTGTTGCTATGGCAATGCTTGAGAACAAGTCGACAATTCGACGTCTCAAGAGTCATGGTCGTCGAAGACAAGACATTGAGCGCTAAGGGTCTAGAGGCTGTGGCAAACCGAATCACCGTGAAACTGTCGTACGGAAAAGTTGTCACGAAACAGGTCGACTATCACAAGGGCCACCCGAAGAATCCCATAACCGACAAGGAGGTCGAGGACAAGTTCGAGAGGCTCACTAGGACGAATTTAACCAAGAACAGGGTAGGCAGGATACCTGGAGACTCTCTGGAGCTTGGAGAAAGTAAGTGATGTCGGTAAGGTTGTCTCTTTTGACGCTCGGCTGACCATCCGTGCCGACCGACGACTAGACTAATTCGGGAGGGATGGAGGGGAGGCCCAGACGAGTTCTGCTAGCGCTTCCAGAACTTCCACCACGCTGGCTTCACTGCTGCTCCGATTATTCCGAGGATTCCGCCTGCGAAGACTAGTATTGCTGAAGTTGCAAAGCTTGTCAAGACGAGTAGTATGATTCCTCCCAAGACTGCGAGCATTCCTCCAAATCGCATGGGGCCAGTGTACATCATGATTCCTGCGACAATTGCGCCGAAACCCAGCAGAGCTTCTATCCCGCGAAACACCATGGAGGAGACCGAGAGCCCTCCGACGGTCAGCGCTGAGTAACCTATCAATGCTCCTCCAATTAGGGCGAGGAGGAAACCTGCGATGCCAAAGATTTTCGCGAACACCCTGCTTGCTATTCCCAAGACCAATCCTCTATCACAAGCACACGCCCAGTTGCTAGAGGCCTGGCTATAACTCAACGTTTTGAACAGTCTGATTGCCAGCTCGCTCAATACGTATGTACATACCAAGGAAACATAGCTTCTGGACGGTCGCCCACCGTCGAAAGCTGAGGGCCCAGCCCCTCTAGAACACTAACGCGAACTGGAAGTCCGGATTTCAGATTATTGCTCTAGCAATAGACATAGGGGCCCTTGGGGTTGTTTCATGAACGCTTCTTGTTGTTCTAAACCGTCCCGTGACCTGGTTGTCGAGCCGTTCAAGCTCTATCATGATGCCCAGTTCGCTGAAGAGGGACCTGATGAGCTCCTCGTAGAAGATCGACCATTTGGGTCCCATCGTGTGCCTCATTACGATGGTGTGTGCATCACCTTCGTTCGCATGATCGAAGTGGATGCTGACATGATGGACCCCCTGGAGCTCGAAGTGTCTAAGCACAGAATCGAGATTCACCTGTTTGAACATGAACTGCATGAGTTCCTTTGCAATGTTTGTCCCGGCCGATCGGGCGAGTTCCTTGGCGTTCTGGTCGGAAAGGTAATCCATCATTTTCACCAAGAGCTGCGAGGGAGTCGCGATAGCCTCGAACTTTTCGAGCGCAGCGTCCCAGAAAGCGAATTTGCGAAGAGCCTTGTTTACAAGAGCGTTTACGCTGAGGTTCTGCTGTTCCGCAAGGTGTTCAATAGCGTCCTGGACGTCCTCATCTATCCGGACAGTCCGCGTGATGCTTCGAGTATCCGAGTTCCTAGTCGACAAGAGAATAGCACCAACGTGCATCACAAATTTAGGCTTTTGTCCGCTTCTAGGTATCGCATGGTGACTTCCACAGTCGCGATCTATCGCTGGGTATATTTTCGCGAGTACAAGCGGTTACAGTATGCAACCTCGATGAGTACAACTGGTTACAGATGTGCCCTAAGGCGACAGGGTAGAGGGTCGAACCTCGAAAATACGATCGCGGAAGAACGGAGCGAGTCGAAAGCGAATATCTGCGTCGATCCATGAGGCACCCGACAGATCGAAACCTGTTTTCTGCCTAGCGTAGTGTCTCAGCACTTTTGCGCGGATACGGGCAACACATATGGAGGCGTCTTGGAGACATCATCTGATATCTACAGATAGCGCGCAGGCGCAATATCGCTAGATATCTGCATCTTTCAAAGTATCGGCCTCGATGCGAGTGGCTTGGTTGACTGCGGGTGCATAACGTAGGAGGCGAATGAGACTTGTGTAGTCGAATAAAACACAAAAGAACACTCTTGTGGCATGGAGATAGATGGAGATAAGATAGAAGATGGTGCGGCGTCTGTGTTCAAGATAATTGTGCGAGGGCCTCTAGCAGAGGAATCCTTCCGGTAGAGTCAGTGAGAGACACAAACCCGCACAAATGCAACCTCACAAAACCGGCCTGTGTGGTTAGAGATCCACCCGATCGTATACGGGGAGCTTATCACCGAAGTGGGAGCATAGCTTGTAAGGCGAAACAAAGATGTTCTCTGCGAAGAGAAGGGACGTTGTCCTTGCAGTAGACCTAGAACGGCCGGTCCGTTCTGAAGAGTTGCTTGAAAGACTGCTGAACACGCTGCCTGGCGTGTCGGCAGTCGTTGTAACTACCGAGACGGGACCCTTATTGGCCTTCCGATTTCGCGATAGAACATTCGGGTACTTGGCAGAGCTAATCGAGCATCTCAAAACAGTCGGTTTTCCTGAAGCAGAAACGTTCGAGGCAACATAGGATTGTTGGCGAGCGACTTGACATCCACAGAACACATTCCGCAGGAGCATGCCAGGAAGGTCCTGTTACTAACCTGGGAATATCCCCCCAGAATAATCGGCGGGATTTCGACTCATGTCTATCACCTATCTCGATCCCTCGCTAGCCAGGGGGTTCCAGTCCACGTTGTCACCTGCAGCTTTCCCGGCGCTCCCTCCGAAGAAACCGTTGATGGGGTCCGAGTCACTCGAGTTGAGGATAGCAGGCTTCTCCAGGCCAATTTTCTCCTCTGGATCTATCACCTGAACTCCCAGATGATCTCGAAGACGACTGAGCTACTTGAAACGGAGAAATTCGACTTGATACACGCCCATGACTGGGTCGTGGGCAGGGCAGCTGTCGAACTCAAGAATCGACTCGGTCTTCCGCTGATCTCTACTATTCACGCGACTGAGATTGGAAGAGGGGGCAGGCTAGATGGCGAGTATCGCAGGAAAGTTCGCGACATCGAGCGGCTGCTCGCTGAGGAGAGCGACGGGATCATCTGTTGCAGCAACTATATGCTCGACCATATCCAGCACGAACTCGGCGTTGCCAACGCTAAGATTCACGTCATCCCAAACGGGGTCGAAGTAGATAGGTTCAAGAACAATGGCGGGTCACAACTCTTCTCGCCCGGGGTTTCTGAAGACAGAAAAATCATACTCTACGTTGGCCGGATAGTTCGGGAAAAGGGAATCTTCACCCTGCTTGAGGCTCTCGATGAGCTTCGAACTCGGGGCAGGGATGTCAGCCTGGTTTTTGTTGGTGAAGGACCTCTCAAGGAGGATCTGGCCAAAGAGGTTCTTCGGAGAAGACTGAGCGACCGCGTCAAGATCACCGGATTTGTTGACCAAGAGAAACTAGTCTCGCTCTACAATTCATGTGATGCATTTGTTTTGCCATCCCACTACGAGCCTTTCGGGATGGTCGTGCTCGAAGCAATGGCGTCACGGGTCCCAGTGGTGGTCTCGGACGTCGGTGGGCTCTCCGAGATAGTTGAGGACGGAGTAACCGGAGTAAAGGTCCCCTCCTCTGACCCCCATACCCTTGCGGAAGGCATTCTCAGAGTCCTCGAGAATCGGGAGCTCTCTGACCGTTTGAAAGAGAACGCCTACCGAGCAGTCCAGGAGAGATACAGGTGGGATATGATTGCTGAGAAAACACTGGAAGCCTATCGAACCAGCTCTCCCAGGCCACAGTCTTCGAAGGCAGTAGAAGATGCTGAGTTTCTCAGCGACCCAGCACTATTACAGTTCCTCTTGACAATCGGCGCAACAGACGGGGATGGAGCCGTTAGTTCCGGAGATATGGCCTCTATGATCAAATCTCCCGAAACTCCTGTGAAGCTCATCCTCGGACGACAAGCCTCGCTCGGATACGTGTCAACAAAGCTGGGCCCAGACTCATCGATAGTCCGCTACCACTTGAGCCCAGTCGGAATAATCAAAGCCTGCAGTGATATGTCATGAAAAACGCCTCAACTTCTGTCTTCGTTTTCTATCCATCAGATCATCAGAGACATTACTCTCTACTCGTCGGCGGACTCAGCTTCGAAGGAACTGCACACGACTCGAAACAGGATGAGCGATGAAAACTGAAATCAAGCGTAGAATCAGGATCATCAGGCTGGTCCTCCTGATAGCAGTCCTGGTCGCTTCGCAGACGATCAGCTTCGAAACATCAGGGAAGTTGCAGACGGTCAATGCAACCCTTTCGAGCAGTGCTCCTTTCCAGTACATAGTCACGATCTTGATGGAGAATAGTGGACTCTGCGATGTTACGCCAAGTCTCGCGGCTGGTTGTGGCTCGTCGTCGATACAGGCACCGTACTTGACTACACTGGCCCAGACTTACGGGTTCAATACTCACTACACGGGGATAGGTCATCCCAGCGAGCCTAACTATGTAGCGTTGTTCGGAGGAAGCACGCTCGGCATATCCTCCGACGGCAACTGTTGCTTCCAGCTTAACGCGCCAAATCTTGTCGACCGGCTAGAGGCGGCAGGGCTCACCTGGAAAGCTTTCGCAGAGGACGCTTCGGGCTCTGGAACCTGTAACTTCATGCCTCCCAGGGAGGGAGACCATTATCCCTTCATCGACTTCAGCGACATGAAAACATCCGCGCGATGCGCCAACATGCTCACCACAACCTCGCCCCTCGACCCGGAGTTCGTAGGCGCACTCAACGGAGCAACACTGCCCAACTACGTCTGGCTCACTCCAAACGACACCGACAACATGCACAGTTCTTCAGTCGCGGTAGGGGACGCATACCTTGCAGCCCTCGTCCCGCTGATCCTGTCAAGCAGAATGTTCACCACCCAGAACGCCGCGTTGTTCATAGTCTTCGATGAAGGAAACGACTTCTGCCCAACAGGCAACAGCAGTAGCGACTGTGTCGTCGCGGCATGGGCAGGCCCAGCAGTCAAAAAGGCCTACAGCTCAAGCACGTCCTACAACCACTACTCGTACCTCTCAACCCTCGAAGCGAGCTGGAACCTTCCAAGTCTAACATCCAACGATGCGTCAGC
>MNDT01000028.1 GCA_001915065.1 archaeon 13_2_20CM_2_53_6
GGAAAGCTCGGACAGCTCGAATCTGTCACGGGACGACAACTCGGCAATCGGGACAAGCCCCTCTTTTTGTCGGTCAGATCCGGGGCGCCGTATTCCATGCCGGGTATGATGGACACCATCCTGAATCTCGGTCTCAACGATGAGACCACTGAGACCCTTGCCAAGAGAACGGGCAATGAGAGATTTTCTCTCGATGCGCACCGGCGCTTCATCCAGATGTTCGGAAAGATCGCGCTAGGCGTGAACGGACAGAAGTTCGAGGACATTCTTGAGAGCCAAAAGAAGAAACTGGGGGTCAAACAAGACGTTGAATTGAGTCCGCAAATATTGAAGAAGATCATTCAGGACTTCAAAGAGCTCATCAGGCTCGACTCGAGAAAAGACCTTCCGCAAGACCCTTGGATGCAATTGGAAATGGCGGTGGAGGCAGTCTTTAGGTCTTGGAGTAATCCTCGAGCAGTCGAATATCGTAGATTCTACAAGATAGCGGACGACCTGGGTACAGCGGTCACTCTGCAGCAGATGGTCTTCGGAAACATGGGCCAAGATTCCGGAACGGGCGTGGCGTTTACGCGCAATCCCTCGACCGGAGACAGGAAGCTCTACGGCGAATATCTCAGAAACGCGCAGGGAGAAGATGTCGTGGCAGGTATACGAACCCCTGACAGCCTCGACGCGATGCCACCAGAGCTCAGGCTCGACCTAGACAGAGTATCAGAGACGCTGGAACAGCACTTCAAGGAAATGCAGGACTTTGAGTTTACCGTTGAGAACAGGAAGCTCTACCTGCTACAGACGAGGAATGGAAAACGGACCGCACACGCGGCCGTGAAGATCGCCGTGGACATGGCTGGGGAGACGCTGATCAGTAGAGAGGAAGCGATTGCGAGGATAAACCCTGGCGATATTGACCAGCTACTCCATCGGACGATTGATCCCAAGGCCCATGTGAAGGCGATAGCCAAGGGTCTCAACGCGTCTCCCGGCGCAGCCTCCGGCATCGCAGTCTTCGACACTGACGAAGCCGCCAAACTGGGCGCTAAAGGGGACAAGGTGATACTGGTAAGACCCGAGACGACGCCAGAGGACATTCGCGGCATCATCAGAGCCCAAGGAATCCTGACTGTCCGTGGAGGCATGACGTCTCATGCCGCGGTGGTGGCTCGCGGAATGGGAAAGGCCGCCGTGGTGGGATGTAGCTCTATCAGACTGGACCCTGACAACGGATACTTCAAGACCTCTGAAGGGATGATCGTAAAGAGAGGAGAACTCATCACGATCGACGGCTCAACTGGCGAGGTTCTGCTTGGCACTGTCCCGATGATCGAGCCCGAACTTACGGAGGACTTTCGTACACTCCTAGGATGGGCAGACGGGTCCCGGAGACTCGGGGTCTGGGCCAACGCTGACACCCCGGAGGCTGCGAAGAAGGCCAAGGAGTTTGGCGCAGAAGGAATCGGGCTCTGCCGTACAGAGAGAATGTTCAACGCACCGGAGAGGCTGCCAATTGTTAGAGAGATGATAATGGCCGAGGATGAGGATCAGAGAAGAGAAGCGCTTAGACGATTGATTCCGTTTCAGCTGAGCGATTTCAAGGAAATGTTCAGACTAATGGCCGGTAAACCTGTTACTGTCAGACTTTTGGATCTACCGCTCCACGAGTTCCTCCCCTCGGCAGAAGAAGCGGTAGAGGAGATCGAGAACCTTAGGAAGAGACACGCACCCGCCTCAGCCCTGGAGACTGAAGCGCGTCTCCTCACCAAGGTGCACCAGCTGAGCGAGCACAATCCAATGCTTGGTCACAGAGGCTGCCGTCTTGCCATAACGTATCCCGAGATCTATGAAGCGCAGACTGAGGCAATCATCAGAGCAGCAATTGAGACGCGTAGAGAGGCTGGACAGACCGTTAGGGTCCTGATAATGCTCCCATTGATCAGTAGCGCCAACGAGATGATCTATCTCAGGCGACACGTTGAGGAAGCGGCTGAGAGAGTGTTCGAGGAAATGGAAGAGAAGATCGACTACAAGATCGGGACGATGATAGAGACCCCGAGAGCGGCTTTGACGGCCGGAGAACTGGCAAAGTATGCTGACTTCTTCTCGTTCGGAACAAACGATCTCACCCAGACCACATACGCGTTTAGCCGGGATGATGCCGAGGCCAAGTTCATGAGTCGATATCTCGAGAATAAGATTCTCACCGACAGCCCCTTCGAGGTCCTAGATACTCAAGGGGTCGGCAGACTCATCAGCATGGCCAATCAAGAGGGCAGAAAGGCCAACCCGAAACTAGACCGGTCGCTAGGATCGCCGCGGCTCAAGCTGCTATCGCAACAACAAAGACGATGAGCACGGTCTAACTGCGCCTCAATCAGCGGTTCACGATGAATTCGCCCGGAAGGCTTTATTGGTAGCCGTCCTCGTAACGCGTCGCTCCCCTCCAAAGAAGTCTGGAAAATGAAGCAGCGTCGGCCGACAAACCCTGAACTGCTCGAAGCCATAGGCTACCTCATGAAGGCCGGAAGACAGTATCAGACACCGCTCTGGATAACGATTGCAAGTTTCTTGGGCAAGTCTCACAGAACGAGGGTCGTCCTGAATCTGGGCCAGGTTTCGAGGCACGTGAAGGAGGGGGAGGTTGTTGCTGTTCCCGGCAAGGTGCTCGGTTCGGGCCTCCCTAGGGAAAAGTTGACTATTGCAGCGTTCAAATTTTCTCCGCGAGCGCTTGTGAAGGTGGAGAAGGCGGGGGGGCGATGTATTCCTTTTTCGCGGCTCGTCGAAGAGAATCCTCGCGGAACAAACGTCAGACTGCTTCGGTAAATACTCGCGCCCACGTGGGACAGACGAATCGGGCTCTTACCTAGAGGTATTCGCTTTCGAACCAGCTTGAGAGCCGGTTATATTCTCCCTCTGGATCCAGCTCGATTCCAAATCGCGAGAAACACCTTTCCAGATTCCTCAGGTCTCTAAGCAGTAGATCCTTTCCGGATTCGATCTTCGCGGACCTGTCCACGCGGGACGAGAGGTCCACCGCTTGAGGGAAGTCTATCACGAAGAGGCGGCCGTCATGATAGACCAGGTTGTACTCTGAAAGATCGCCGTGAATTATGAATGCGCGTAACAACTTTTCAACTATGGCGATTGCTTGTTCAGCGACCTGCTCAGGCTCATCTAGTACCGCTTCTTTTAGGAGAGGTGCTTTCTCGTCCTCGCCGAGAAACCTCATCGTGAACATGTTGTCGGCTCTCCTCGCGGGTGTGGGAACGGGCACTCCTGCTCGGTAGGCCTTGTCTAAGGTTGTGAACTCCCTCGCGGCCATCGCTCCCATCATGTCAGGTGCATAACCAATCTTCGCCTTCTTCCTATGCGGTGTGCTGTGAAGCCTGTAGACTTTCAAGGCGAGTGGTGAGCCTTTCCAGAGTCCGAGGTACACGTTGGCCTCTTTCCCAGTGCCAAGAACTGCAACTACCTCGTCGACTAGCCCGTTGTCAACAGCATCCGCTGCGACTGAGTCGAGGGAGATCTCCTGCACCTCGACGTACCAGCTTCTTCGCCCCGCCAGTAGCTCCTTTCTCTTCCAGAAGCTCCTAGCGGAGGCCAACTCCTTGTTCGACATTTCTTGTTCACCAACGACAAACGCGGCCCTCTTCCCCTAGGCATGCGGTCCAAAATGGTCTGGACTGTCCCAAGGCTTGCCGATGAAAAAGCTGGGCACTTGCCCTCTCTATGCAGACTGGAGGGGGCGATCAGCTTCTAGAAACTTTTGTTCCATATCGCAAATCCTCCTATCAACCGCTCTGATCGGGGAGAATATTAGCATTACGTCCGTGATTGCTGGTATAAGAAAAACCTGGGTGTTTCCGTCACTCTTTATCCGGCTACTATGTCACCTTGCGAGGACGAGCGTAGGGTCGGACGGCTCCTCTTTGAGATCTAGTACCGGCTTGGCGAAGCTGTAGATGAGGGTGCATTCTTTCTCGTCAATCTTGAAATTGACGCTACAGATCTTGCTCGCCATCACGCGGAGGAGTTCTGCCACATCTCTCGGAACCTGAAGGTAGGTCGAGTTCTGAATCGTCACGGGCTTTGTCGATAGTCCCATAGATTTTCTCCAGAACATTACTACTACGATACCGAACTATCGGCATTATGGCACTCTCTGCTCACAAAATTTTGGCTCATTCAACAAAGACCATGTGAGGTTGTGCGTGTCAGTCTCCCCATTCAGGAAACAGAAAACGGTGCGCTTGTGAGTGTGTCCGTGTGTCTTCTTTTTGGCACATTCTAGTTGATCAGGTACGACCCGGATACAGGTAACAGTTGGCCTAAGGGTCTCCATGCCGAGGTTAGTGTTGTGGGTCCAGAATGACCTTAGCGCACGAACGATCTCAGCATGAGGAACCGGTGGAACTCGCCTCTCCTCAGCAAGATTCCAGGCTAGGACCTGTGATGTTTGACCTCATTCTCAAATTCTTGCAGACTCCTGGCCAGGTCTTACTCGTTCAAGGACCTCCGGGTTCCGGAAAGACAACTTTCGCGCTCGAGATTCTCAACGCTCTGGAGGAGACTCACAAGATATACGCGTCGAGCAGAGTAGCCCCGGCCAGACTACGTCAGCATTTTCCTTGGATCGATGAAGTCATTGACACGATGTCCGGCAGAACCGCGAGGGCGAGCTGGATAGACGAGCTTCACGACCTGCGCCGGGTCGAACCTGACACTATTTTCAATCAGGTTCTCAGGTTGAAACACTCGAAGCAAAGAGCCGTCTTGGTCGTAGATAGTTGGGAGGGAGCTATCAGAAACACCAACGATGAAGGCCGAAAAATGCTCGAGTCAGCTATCCTTTCAGAGCTCGATGAGAGCAAAGTTAGCGTTGTAATAGTGGTCGAAGATTCGAGGCACGCTAGTGACCTTGGCTACCTTGTAGACGGGATCGTAACTGTGGATCAGTCAGAGCTTGATGGGAGGAGAGTGCGAACAATTGCGATGAACAAACTACGCGGCTTCAGCGTCCCTACAAAACGAGGAATATTCTCGCTTGACAACGCAAGGTTCACAATACTTCCCAATGGATTGCGACAGCCCGCAACCATCACAAATCCAAGAACGTTGGAGGTCGTTCCTCATCCTAGCGGAGCCTTCTCTCTCGGTAGCCAAGACATGGATCGCATGCTAGGCGGCTCGGTCCCAAGAGGCGCTTTTCTGCTCATCGATGTTGACAGCAGCGTCTCACCTGTTGAGATTCGGATCATTCTCAACATGATGCGGGCGAACTTCATCAACCAAAACGGTCCCTGCGTCATCGTCCCAACCGCAGCGTATAGCTCCGACACTGTCGCAGAGTCTCTCAGCAAGTACGTCGGGTGGGAGGCCATAGATGAGAGGGTGAGGATATTGGAGTACAACCAGTCACTCGCACCGAAGAAGTGGAGGCTTGTAATGAAAAGCAATCTGTCGGATGATGTTAAGACGTTCGCCCACGCATGGGACGAGATGGCGAAAATTTCTCCTCACAGAATGCTCGACATAAACGTCGACAAGGCAGTACAGGTATACGGTCGTGACGAGCTGTCAGTGCCAGGCCTCACCGAGCTCGGGGCAAACATGCGAGATACCGAGGGCTTGAACCTTGCGATATCCTCTACCGATTCGAAGCTGAGGGACCAGTGGCTTTCGGTAGTCGATTACCATCTTAAGATCAAGAACGCAGACGGTTCTCTTGTCATATACGGAGTAAAACCCTTCACACCACTCTACGGAGTTGACCTAAACTTCGAGAAAGGATACCCCGAACTCAATCTGATCCAGATAGTCTGATTTTCTAAATCAATACCAAAACTCTACGCTTCCTCCCAAGACCTCCCAGCCGGGAAGAACTGCCGATCCTAAGCCTCAGCGCTTTCCTTTCCGGAAAAGGCGCTATCGACCATGAACCAAGGACTCGGTTGGGATCCTATGAAGCCGTATTATGCTGAACGGAACGGCAATTCTGTTTGCTTCGGCCTTGCCTGTTCCAATCCGTTGCTAGGACCTGGCTAAGGCGCGTTTAACGGCGTCTTTATCGCGAAGGAGGTACGCGGTAGCCTGCCTTGTTCGAAGATTGATCCTACTGATCCCTTCGGTTACGAGACGGATCAGTTTCGTAGGGTGAGTCTCCACGTCATGCCACTGCCATCCCTGATAGCTTCGAGCTTCTCGGCCTGATTCTTCGTGCATCAACGCAAGTCTTAGGGTCTTCCGATATTCGGGAAACCTTTCGAGGAAATAGGCAAGCTTGTTCTCGGTTGCTTCTAGAGGCTGTACTGTTGCGCCTGTCAAGGACCAGCCTGCCTGCCCATAGATCATTGTAGCGGATTCGACCGAAAACATTGTGATGCGACACAGTACACAGCGTTGGTAACAAGCTACTTACTCCATTGAACACAACTCAAGGCAAATAGCGCTTCTTGGCCGGCTCATTGTTCAGACAGGAAATCCGTTCGGCGATTTCGGACATCTCGGCTCTGATACTATTGAGCACTGCGTTGGCTTCTCCAACCGTACGAAGGCCCTGTCCCTTGATGGGGATGTACAGCTGAGATAATCTTTGAGCTGCATGATGATAATCGCCATAGTGACGCTTAAGGGTCTCCCTTATCACCAGTATAGCCAATTGGCCTAGCAAAATGGTCTCCGCATAGGCAGTGGGGGATTTGTTTGAATTGAACACATCCCAGGTCCACGCTGGTTTCCCATCAATTTTTCTCTGACCATGGGCAAGAAGGGTTGAACGAATCCTTGTCAGCCCAGTCCAACTTCTGATTCGGCGTAATGCAGGAGAAGTAATTTCCAGAGTGTCACGAATAGCTGTGTCCTTTCCTAAGGACTGGAAGATTTTCCATTCATCCAGAAACGAGCATAGCAGAATTTGAACATGATTAGAGACAGTCCATTGTAGGTCCTCATCCTCGCCCCGGTCTTTTCCAGTCAGGCTCTTGACCGCCGCCTCCAACTGAGATTTCACACCCGTGAGCAACAGCAAGGATTCTTCGAAAGATGTGAAGTTACTCTTATCCAAGAATCGTGAAACTTCCTTAACCTCTGAACACCGGGCAGTTGGGAATAAACATGCTCCTGTGATTTATTTATCTCACAGGCTTACTGCTTCCCGAATTCCAGCTGGTTCGTGGATGCTATGGTGTGATTCTGTTTCGGTCTCTCGGGAACATGGTAGCCTCGCGAATATTCTCCCTGCCAGTGATCTTCATCGTGAGCCTTTCCAGTCCTATGGACCAGCCTGAGTGGTATGGTGCCCCGTAGCGGAACGCGTCCACATACGATTTGAAATTGTCCGGGTTCAAGTCCTTAGCCTTGAGACGGGTAATCAACAGGCTCGGCAGGTGAATTCGCTGGGTCCCCGAGGACACTTCTAGCCCGTTGTAGATCAAATCGAAGGCTCTGCACGTCTTCCCGTCCGTGTTGGGCATGGCATAGAACGCCTTCAACTCCAACGGCCAATCGACCATGAAGAAGGCCCTCTTTCCAACAAGTCCAGCAAGCTTCTTCTCCTGAGTCTTCGAAAAATCCATCCCGTACTCAATCTCTTCACCACTCTTCCGAAGCAAGTTCACAGCCTCCGAATACTTAGTCCGGGTCAGGGGAAGGCTCAGCAGGTCCAGGTCTTGACCGAGCCGCTTCAACTCCTCACTGCATGCTTCGCGCACGGTCTTTACGCTGTAAGCCATGTATTCTTCTAGCACCTTCATAACGTCCTCGTCTGTCGCGAATGACTCTTCAATATCCATCTGGCGCACCTCGTTCAGATGGGTCGGCTGTTCAAACTTCTCAGCCCTGAATATCGGAAGAACAGTGAAGACCTTCTCAAACGCTATCGCGCACATCTGCTTGTACAGCTGCGGCGACTGCGCAAGATACGCCTCCTTCTCGAAATACTTCAACGAGAACAGCTCAGCACCCCCCTCACTCGCCGAGGCGATGATCACCGGCGGCTGAATCTCCACATACCGCCGCTCGGAAAAGAACTCCCTGAAAGACTGGAGGATCTTCGACTGGATCTTGAAGATGGCATTCGACTCCTCGCTACGGAAGTCCAGGACCCGCCAGTTGAGCCTCGTCTCCAGCAAGGTGTTCTGGACCCCGCGCGGGTCCAAGGGCAGCGGGGTCTCCGCCCGGCTCACAACCTCAATCTCACTCGGAATAACCTCGATCCCCCTCTTCGCAATCTTACTCGAAACAACTGTCCCCCGAACAAACAGCACATCCTCCTGGTGGAGACTCGCAATCTCCTTCAAGACCCCAGCCGGAGCCTTCGCCTTGGGAGCAGTTACCTGGACAATCCCACTCATGTCTCTTAGAAGAAGGAAGGAGATCCCTCCCAGGACCCGAACGTCGTGGACCCAGCCTGCCAGAACCACTTCCTTGTTCAAGCTCTCTCCGAGTTGAGAGGTGAGATGGGTCCTCTTCAGGCGTGATGAGAGACTCTGTTCAGCCACAGTGGACATCGAGATTCTTAGACACGATGCGAGGACATTTCTTTTAGAACCTTGGTTCTCTCGCCTATTTGCTGCCGCCACCATCCTTAAGTGAAGTGTTTTGTATGTTGAAACACGTCATGGAACCGTTGCATGAGCGGCAGATCGAGGCCTTGAGAAAGGCTTCAAACATCAGCACATTCTACCTCTTTCTTGAGATGAATGATTTCGCCATAAACCTGGCCACAAAGAGCGGACGAAAGGACGAGATGGAGAAACTCGCCCGGGTACTCCGCGGCGCGACGCGAAAACAATAGCGACGCCTTTCCGAAAATAATCCGATTCGGAGTCATGGGCTGGGTCCCGAAGAACTGACACCAATAATAATGGTAGTCTTGGATGGAGCGAGTGATCGACCAGAAGGTGAACCAAATACCCCGCTGGAAGCTGCTGCAACTCCAAACCTGGACGCGCTCGTCAGAAGAGGAGCCCTAGGTACCATGTACACAGTCGGCAAGGGAATCGCTCCAGAGAGCGATGCTGGCGTCTTTTCACTCCTAGGATACGACCCACTGCAGATCCACATCTCAAGGGGAGTGGTCGAGTCGATCGGCGCAGGGGTCGACTTTCACGATGGAGATCTTGCTCTTCGCGCTGGTTTCGCGACAGTAGACGCCGACAAGCTCGTAGACAGGAGAGCCGGACGGAATCTGTCGACTCAGGAAGCACGACAACTGGCCAGCGCGGTCAACAGCGAGGTCCGGTTGAAGAATGGACCCCGCTTTCAGTTCCAGGCGACGGTGGGGCACCGTGCGGTGGTGGTATTCAGGGCCAACTCACACAAGTTCTCCTCCGAGATTTCCAACTTTGACCCTGCATACGTGCGTACTGGAAAGATTAGCATCGCCCAGCCCGGCGCAAAAGAGTATGACATCCCCAAGTGCGACCCGATGGAGGATGCTCCGGAGGCAGTAAAGTCTGCAGCCCTAGTCAACGAGTTCGGATTCAAGACCAGACAGGTACTGGACCCTCACCCGGTCAACCGGCAGAGGAGAAAACAGGACAAGAAACCAGCCAACTTCGTCTTGATGCGTGACGCGGGTACAACCAGACCCGACGTACAGAGCTTCCATGAAAAATGGGGCCTAAAGGCCGTTATGATTGCTGATCTTCCAGCGGAGCTGGGAATCGGCAGACTTCTAGAAATGGACGTGAGAGAGATTCCCCCAGGCACGTCGCTCGAGGACTATCGGAAGAGAGCAGAACTCGTCTTGAGATTGGCAGGAGAGTACGATTTCGTATACGTCCATCTGAAGGGACCCGATGAGCCGGGGCACGATGGATTGTATGATCTGAAGAAGCAGAGGATTGAAGAGATTGACTCCGGATTCTTTTCACACCTCCGAACGGCCGCCAAGCTCCAGAGAACACTCCTCTGCGTCACCTGCGACCACTCCACGCCCTGGAAAGATAAGGGACACAGCGACGACCCGGTCCCAGTACTAGTCGCGGGAGGATCAATGAAACCAGACGGGTCCAACAGGTTTACAGAGACAAACGCTAGCCTAGGCCACTTCGAGAAGCTGGAACGTGGAAGCGTGCTTCTCCCACGCCTGAAACAGATAGCCGCCGCATAGTTCAGACAGGGCCCTGTTCTTTCTGACTTCCTCCGCCCCTCAGATAGATTCATAGAGCATTACGATGAGTCGTGATCTAGGTTGAAAGATCCGATTTCGAAGCGGAACCTTGACGGTTACGGCGCGCCCATTATCCCGTGGGAGAAGGTCCAGAAGCGCCTGCAGAGAGGAATCTCCCAAGCTCCGAAAACAGGAGGACCAGATCGGCACACCGCCTGGCTGGCAACCGTCAATCCCGACGGCAAACCCCACGTCATGCCAGTGGGAATCCTCTACGTTGACGACGCCTTCTACTTCAACGCCGGCCCAAAGACCCGTAAAGCTAGGAACATTGCCCGCAATCCTAACTGCGTCATCACCATTGCAACGCACGACTTCGATCTAGTAGTAGAGGGTCCGGCTACGAAGATAGTAGACTCTGCCGGGTTAAAGCGGATCGCTGACGCGTACGCAAAGGTAGGATGGACCCCGACAGTTGTGAAAGGTGGCCTTACTGCCAAATACAGTGCGCCAAGCGCGGGGCCGCCCCCTTGGCAGGTGTACCAAGTGAGGCCCCAGACCATCTTCGCATTAGGTACTTCGGAGCCTTACGGGGCGACACGATGGAATTTCCAAACTGGGACTGATGGAAAATGATCTGAGAATAGCGGTTAAGTAAGCGTCCATTTTGGGTGAGAAATCATGAAGATCAAACTCACAAGTATATTCGTGAACGACCAAAACAAGGCCTTCGACTTCTACACACAAATCCTAGGCTTTGCCAAGAAGGCCGACGTCTCCGCTGGAAAATATAGATGGCTGACGGTCGTCTCCCAAGAGGAGCCGAACGGATCCCAGCTGGTTCTTGAGCCAAATGACAACCCCGCCGCCAGATCCTACCAAGAAGCCATTTACAAACAGGGGATCCCCGCGACTATGTTCTTCGTTGATGACATTCAGAAGGAGTACCAGAGACTGAAGAGACTAGGTGTCAAATTTACCATGGAGCCGACTAGGACACCCGGCTCGACCATTACCCGGTTTGACGATACGTGTGGCAACCTGATACAGATAACCCAGCTTGGGTAGCGGAGCATGGCTAAGCCGATGACGCGATAGTGTTCACGTACAGTGACTTGGAATAGTTTCTGCAAGCTGACCTGGATAAGTTCTCGTACGAGAAGTTGATGACAGGATACCCCTTGGGTCTGGAATACATACGGCTGGCTCCCGGATTCGTGAAAGAAGTCTTGGAAATCTATGAGAGTTGGGAGGGGAAGGAGCCTGTGCCGATGAAGCTCCAGGAGCTGATGATGGTGCTTCGAATAGAAGTCACGAAGCTTTACGATCCTGGGTCCTGGGCGCGACAGGCCGAAATGCCGAGGGTTCCGCAACTCAAGGACACTAGGCTGGTCTGAGAACTTGGCTGAAGAACCAGTCATGACTCAAGGGATGCATGAGCATCGGGATCAGATTGCTCCTTTGCTAATGTCCTTTCTCGGCCTCACAACGATGGCGAGGAAGAAGAGGGCGAGCGCCACGAAGTCTAGCGAGTCGGTGAGGAAGTCCTCGCCGGGCAGCTGGGGAAAGAACTCCCGAATAGCCGTCTTCACGAAGAACATCAGAAACGCTAGGGCGACGATAACCAACGAGGTCTGTCTTCTCATGTACCAAGCATAGAGCGAAACCGCGAAGAGGACGAGGGCAAAGACTGCCTGACCGATGTCTAGGAGCACTGCTGGATCAAGGATAGTTCCAGTGACTAGGCTGGGCAGTTGAAGAGTTATCATCGCTGCTTGGAGTTCTCGATTCCCGCAATCGCACGCCTTATCGAGTAGATCATGCTAGGAGGTCTGCCAGTCTTCCCGCCCATCTCTCCCAGATTCTCGGGTGGTAGCTCTTGAGGAGCGTGAGTATCTTCACCGGGTCGCCCTTCGCCGTATAGTAGACGAAGCTGCCTTGGCGGCGAGCCTTGACGAGCCCGGCCTCTACGAGTCGCTTCATGTGCCAGCTAGTCGACGATGCGGAGATATGAGCAAACTCGGAGAGTTCCTTCTGGGTTGCATCAGGAGTCTTCAGTAGGTATAGGAGCAGGTCTCTCTCCGTCTCTTGAAACAGGACCCCGAGAATCTCCTGTTCCTCAGCTTCGAAGTCCAGCTTCTTGTAGAACCGCTTGTAGAGGCCCCGCCTGCGGCTGACGATTAGTTGATCCTTCTCTAGTCTACGGAGGTGGTACTGTAGAACGCCCATCGGCAGGTTGAGTTCTCGCTTGATTCCTCGCAGATGCGCCCCTGGGTTGGCCTTGATGAATTTCAGAATCTGTGCTCGCCTGGAATCCTCCAACTGTACTGTGTTCACAGCGCTTGCGGACTGCAACGCGCCTTAGCATTAAGGGGGGATGGAAAAACGTTCGTAAGGAGAAAGAGCCCCACCATCTCAGAATGATAACAAGAAGATCCTCAGCGCACATCCCGGAGAGTCGGCTGATGGGTTTATGCGATTCGAATGCCCAGATACTCTCTGACGAGTGTTCCGACTAGGAAGAGGGCCAGGCTCGCGGCCAGGATTATTCCTGCTATCTCTCCGAACTGGCGCTTGAAATGTCGTGCAGAGATCACTGTGTCGTAGTAGGTCATGGTTGCCACTAGTATGACTCCGATCACAAGCGAGGCACCGAGCGCGACGGCCATGTTCCGCGTGAGGAAGTAGGGGAGGGCGAGGAAGACGGCTGTTATCATGTAGGAGACGCCTGTGTAGATGGCTGACCACTTGGCCGAGCCCTGGAAGCCCTGCTTGGCCTGAGCGTAGGCGGCAGATGCCATTGCTATAGACGCGGCCAAGCCTGCGATTATGCCGGCGAGTCCTGCGAGCTCTGTTCGCCCATAGATGCCAAGGGATCCGGCGTGGATGCCGGAGATCTCTACCACCGCGTCTGCCAGACCGAGAACTATGAATGACATGTACTTCACCCGATTCTCCTGTATCTCTCCAATCAGAAGATCCTCCTGATTCTCCTCGCTCTCCATCATCGCCTCGAAACGAGCCTTGTCGGCAGCGGGAATACTCTCAGCGACTCTCTTGTAGCGCTGGTGAAGTTTGCCCTCATGCCTTTCCATCATTTTCAGCGTAAACGTCAATCCCAGGATTATTCGTATCAGGACGATCGCGTAGGTCCGCAGCCTCTTCGACGAGACCTTCGTTTCGGGTGCGTAGGTCTTCCAAAACTCGTAGTGCGACTGTTCCCCATTCGCAATATTTTCAAGGGCTTTCCTGAAACCCGGGTTCCGCTCACGACGAGAAAGGGCTAGATAGACAGAATGGTCCGCATACTCGTCCTGAGCGGACTCCGCCGCTAGCTTTGCCAGATCGGGTGCTACAGTCTCTTGCAACGAGTGATACGGCTCTTCGGGTTGTGGAGTCTCTTATTTAGTGATCTTGCCTTTTATCCTATTAATCCAGGTCCACGAATATCTCGCCGTTCTCGACCTTCACGTGGTGTTCGCTGAGCGGTTTCTCGGCGGGAGGATTGACCGCCTCCCCCGTTAACAGGTTGAACCGGGACAGATGAAGCGGGCATGTAACCTCCTCTCCGAGAATGAACCCTGTCGAAAGATCGGCCTCCTCATGAGTACATGTCCCGTCCCAGGCGTGTAGTCTTCCCTCTAAGTTGACGATCAAGATTCGTCTTCCATCTTGTTCGATTCCTCTCATAGTGCCCGGCGGAAGCTCGGAAAGTGGGCATACGTGGATGAGCATTCCCAGAATGCGTTTCCCTACCGGTACTTGTAGTGTCTCTCGAAGAGATCCGCTTCAACAGCCTCCTTCTCAGGCTCCTCTTCAAACTCTGGAAGCTGTTCCGCTCTCGGAGGAATCATTCCACCTCTACCGGCCCGTTTCTCGTCGATCAGAAATTGGATTACGGCTCTCACCGATCTGAGCGGTATGCGTTTGACTGCTGGGTGGAGGAATCCGAGGATAACCATCCTCTGGGCCTCGCTATGGGTCAGACCTCGTGACATGAGGTAGAAGATTTGTTCCTCGTCCACTTGGCTAACAGAACCCGAATGGGTCGCTTTCACCTCGTTCGTGAAGATCTCCAGCCCGGGGATCGCGTCCGCCCTCGCCTTCTTGCTAAGAATCATCGCGTGCTCCGCGAGATACGAGTTGGAGTTCTTGGCTCCCTCGCTGATCCTGATCATGCCTTTGAAAATCGCACGAGCATTATCCCTCAAGACTCCTCGAGCCAGAACATGCCCTGTTGTGTGTGTGGACTGATGTGTTAGGTCTGTTACAACATCGAACCGCTGTGACTCCGAGCCGAAAACGACTTCGACATCCTCTGCAGTTGCTCCTGGGCCATCAAGAACACTGTCCATCCTAGAACGCGTTGTCCCACCTCCCATGTGTCCCACGGTCCAGTTGATCCGAGAATCCTTCTGACCGATTGATCTTCGATTGACCGTGGAGTGAACGTCTCCCTCAAAATCTTGGATACTGGCAAAGTTGACTTCAGCTCCTTCGCCGAGATAGACTTCTGTGACCTCGCTGTAAAGCGAGGGACCTTGACGCTCTGTGCCTAGTTGCGAGTAGGCTTCTTGTAGGAAATTGACTTTGCTGTTCTCCTCGGCCACGATTATGTTGTGAGTGAAAGAGGCTTGCCCATGCGTCTTCAGTAGGACAATGTTCCGGAACGGAATCTTGACGCTCAGTCCCTTAGGAACATACAGGAATGTTCCAGCGGTGAAGAAAGCGTCGTTGAGAGCCGCGAACTTGTCATCTCCAGGAGGTATCGCATTCGTAAACCGGTTTCGAGCAAGATCTGGAAACTTCACCAGCGCAGATTCAACATCTGAGAAGACAATTCCTTCCTTCTCCAACGCTCCATGCACTTCAGTGCGGACCATCTGAGCATCCACCTGCAGAGCAAGAGTCGGCTCATCCTTCTCTCTCACCAGATGGGATATTTCGCTAGGAATTGTTCGAATATGTGACGGCAGTCCGAGCTGGATAGAATCGAGATTTAGACCCGATAGGATATCCACGTATTTCGTGTATAACTGGGATTTCTCGATGGGTAGTTTCTTGAAGTAGTCGAGGGCTACTGCGCGTTCTCGGCTGATTTCTTCAGGTTCAGAGAAGTGGCCGGAGACCTCTTTCACCATGCTTTCT
The DNA here is from genome assembly GCA_001915065.1 of archaeon 13_2_20CM_2_53_6. Classification (GTDB taxonomy): domain Archaea; phylum Thermoproteota; class Bathyarchaeia; order 40CM-2-53-6; family 40CM-2-53-6; genus 40CM-2-53-6. Next base: position 15,260 of record MNDT01000028.1, read on the forward strand.
GTGGGGCTGGCGAGAGAGTTGGCCATGGCTGCTTTTGAAGGAGGAGAATATGTTTAGAAGTTTTGGGCTCTGTGGGCTTAGCCTACGGCGCCTTCCATTTCCATCTCGATGAGCCGGTTGAACTCTACCGCGTACTCCATCGGTAGGACTCTGGTGAAGGGTTCCATGAATCCTGTGACGATCATGCTGAGAGCTTGAGTCTCCGTCAAGCCTCTGGACATTAGATAGAACAGTTGGTCCTCGTTGATCCTTCCAACGGTGGCCTCGTGGGTTATGGTTGCGTCGTCCTCGTTGACCTCCATGTAGGGATAGGTGGTTGTCTTCGATTGATCATCCATGAGCAGGGCGTCGCATCGGACACTTGACTTTACTCCCACTGCTCCTTTGGCTACGTGAACGAGTCCTCTGTATGTGGTTAGTCCGCCGTCTTTGCTGACTGATTTTGCGGTTATCCTTGAGCTGGTGTATGGTGCGAGGTGAACTGCTTTCGCTCCAGTGTCCTGATGCCTATTCTTGCCGGCAAAAGCCACGGATACGATCTCGGCTTTGGCCCTAGGCCCGACCAGATAGACTGATGGATATTTCATTGTGAGCTTGCTGCCTACGTTAGCGTCTATCCATTCTACCGATGCATCTTCGTAGGCGTAGGCTCGCTTGGTTACGAGGTTGTAGACGTCCGAGCTCCAGTTCTGGAGGGTTGTATACCTGACCTTGGCGCCCTTCTTGGCTATGATCTCCACTACTGCCGAGTGAAGCGCGTCAGTGGAATAGACTGGTGCAGTGCAGCCCTCAATGTACTGGACATCAGAGTAATTGTCTGCGATGATGAGGGTTCTCTCGAACTGTCCCATGTTGGCAGCGTTGATTCTGAAGTATGCTTGTAGTGGAAGGTCCACTTTGACGCCTTCGGGAATGTAGATGAAGCTGCCACCACTCCAGACGGCGCTGTTGAGAGCGGCTAGCTTGTTATCTTCAGGAGGGATAATTGTTCCGAAGTGTTTCTTGACAAGCTCCGGATGAAGTTTGACAGCCGTATCGGTGTCGCAGAAGATGACTCCTTTATCCTCGAGATGTTTCAGGAGACTGTGGTACACGACCTCGGACTCATACTGTGCACCCACTCCAGCCAAGAATTTCTTCTCGGCCTCGGGTATGCCCAATCGATCGAAGGTCTTCTTGATCTTATCAGGAACGTCGTCCCAGCTCTTCTCAACCTTGTCAGTGGGACGGAGATAGTAGTAGATGTCGTTGAAGTCGATGTGTGCAAGGTCGCCTCCCCACATGGGCATCGGGCGCTTGACGAAGTGATCGTAAGCTCTGAGCCTGAACTTTAGCATCCACTCCGGCTCTTTCTTCATCTCAGAGATCTGTTCGACAATCTGTCGTGAGAGTCCCTTCTCGGACTTGAACACGTACTTTTCGGGGTCCTTGAAGTCGTACTTGGCGTAGTCTAGGTCCAGAATGCTCTTGTTAGCCATTAGTCGCAACCTCCATTATGACGTATGTTATACACCCTAATCCACGCCCTATATGTATTTACGCGTTCCGTCCCGTTCTCAGCCATCTCTCAATAAGAGAGAGGTTTGCCTCTTCCTTCTGAAACAGAGGGTCATGATAGAGCTCAGGGTTCAGTCGACGAACCATATTGCTCAGCGTCCTCGAAAGGGACGCTATGGATTCGACCCACTCACTAATGGGGACGGTTCCAATACGCACCGTCTGCGGAGAACTAACGCCTTGAGTTGGACCCCAGTTGTCAACTCTAAGGAAGACTTCGAGAATTCGACCTTTCCTTTCCAACCGAAATCCAAGTCCGGTCCCCAGTAACCAATATTCGCAGAAGCCATCGTCTTTCTCGGAGAGCTCTTCAATTAGTTTGACAGTCGTTTCGATGAAGCGTTCTCTGGAAGCCATAACGACAACTGATTTGGCTCCATCTATCCCTAGAGTCTCGAACACGTTCCTTCCATCAATTTCTAGTGCTACAGTTGGTTCGAAGATATTGTAACCCTCCCCGCTACTGATTTGCTTTTCTGAAACATCGGAAAGGACGAACTTGCAAGTCAATTTGGCTCACTGGAAGAGAGGCTCTCTCGTAGTATGAGTATTTCACGTGATTCGATAGTTTTCCGTTCTGAAAATCATGAGTTGTCCAAGCAATAGAAGGTTTATGTGAAGGGTTTCGACGAGCCACGTTTCATGCCAGGTAAAAGATACTCTTTGCCAAATCTGCCCTACAAGTACAATGCGCTCGAACCGACGGTTTCTGAGAAGATAATGACTCTCCACCACGACAAACATCACCTCGCCTATGTGAACGGAGCCAACGCGGCCCTCGACAAGCTCGAGAAGGCTCGACAGACCGGTTTCGCAGGAATCGACGTCCGCGGAATATCCCGCGACTTAGCCTTCAACGCCTCAGGCCACACGATGCATAGCATATTCTGGCCCAACATGAAACAGGGCGGGGGCGGAACACCCGGAGGACGCCTCGGTGACCAGATCAACAAGGACTTCGGCAAGTTCGACTCTTTCAAGGAACAGTTCAGCAACGCTGCAAAACAGGTTGAGGGTTCAGGCTGGGGAATACTTGCCTACGAACCAGTCTCGGATCAGCTGATCACTCTCCAAGCTGAGAAGCACATGGACCTGACAGTCCAAGGCATGACTCCGCTACTCGTCCTTGACGTATGGGAACACGCGTACTATCTTGACTATGCGAATGACCGTGCCAAGTATGTCGATGCTTGGTGGAACGTGGTCAACTGGGACGACGTGGCCTCTCGCCTCGACAAGGTTCGAAAGTAGCCCTCCAAACTCCCACTCTTTTCTTTTCAGAGCGTCCCCGTTAAGAGTACGCCTGTCCCCGGCCATTCCCTCATCTATGCGGCTTCTGCAGACAGATCCTTCGCCAGACCCTCAAGGTCAATATCTTCTTCCTTCTTGGTCTCCATCTTGACGGATTGAGCTGCTCTCTCTTTGACCCTAACCGTCGACGGGGGAAGAGGTTTGCCGTGTCCCGGACAGAGGGTCACTGGGTCCAGATCAAGGATTCGCTGAACACTCGACTTGGTCTGTGAAGTGTTCTCCATGAACATCGGCTCAACTAGCTTTCCACGTTTGCTCGTCAGAAGATCGCCAATTATCGCAACTCTGCTCTCGTTTAGGAATAGAGACACAGACCCCTTGGTGTGGCCGGGGGTCCAGACGATCGACCCGTCGAGCCCGACTTTCTCCAACACCGACTCTTCGTCCGCAGCCTCGTCAACATGTACGGGGTGATATTTGATGAGGCGAAACAGCTTCATTGTCGAGGATACAACGGCCAAGACACGCCTTACTATCCGTGCGTAAAGGCTCCACGCCCGCGGCGTGATAATCACAAGGGTCCCAGCAACATACGGCTTTTCGAACGGATGAGAGACAAGCATCCCAGAAGTCTCTTTCTTGAGAGCTGCCGCGCTTCCTATATGGTCCAAGTGTCGGTGAGTCAGAAGTATCAGCTTCACATCGGCAGGTTTTCTGCCAAGACCCTCAATCGCTTTCAATATCCGCTTCTCACTACCCGGCAACCCCGTGTCGACGAGCACTAGTCCGTTGTCAGCTTCGACCAGGTAGGCGTTCGCTGCGCGGGCGGGTACCCTGTAGACCCCTTCAGCCACTTTCATCAATTGCTAACGTGTCCCTCTAAGGATCTCAGTTGCAGCTCGAACTCTTGGCCAGCCTGTATGCCGAAACAATCTGTCTAGCCAATTTAAGACTCGTGAAACCCTAGGGCTTGCGGGCTGCGACGACACTGTCGAGTCTTCCGATAACCTCTCCCAGAGTAGGAGGCTCAAACCCCCGTCTCTCCAAATACGCTGCACCGGCAGCGTTCGCAAATACCAGCCGATCCTTATGCCCGAGCCCAACGCCCTGAGCGTAGATGTCGGCAGCGTTCCAGACATCCCCGGCGCCAGTCACTTTCGCAGGCTTGATCCTTGCGCATGGAACACGTATCCTCTGCCCGTCGACAAACGTCGCCGAGAACTCGGGCGTGTGAAGGTCCACCCTCGGAATCATCATACTGAACACGCTGGCAGCACCGAAGAGAGGATCCTCAGCACCTTCCATCTCCGATGTGTCCTCCGCTACCCCCTTTGCAAGATGCACCAGCTCGTTCTCGTTTACACTAAGTACATCGACCAGTCCCGGAGTTAGAACCCGTTCGTTCAGCCCCTCTATCTCGCCTACTCGGAGTGCAGGATCTCCCGGGTCGAAGAAGGTGACGGCCTTTCCTTCGTTCTTGGCGATGGAGAAGACCTTCTCGGCGAGCTCCGTCCCCTTCTGGTTCTGATTCCAGTTGAGAACGCAGACGAAATCTGCTTCGGAAATGAGCGTCTTGTCCTCTTCGCTGAGTTTCTCTGGGCCGAACTGAGAAAGGGATCCTGGGTCGCTCACCATAATGTTGACGCGCCTGCCCGAGTGCTCTGTCTCGAAGGACATTGTCCGGGACATTGTTCCCGTGGTCCGAACATGGGAAAGGTCCACGCCCTTGAGGAAGTGTTGGAGTACTATTCTGCCGAGCTCGTCAGTCTCAATGATCGGGACGACTTCACAGCCAAGCTTTGAGAGCTGGGCCACCATGTTCGAGGCGTTTCCCCCACGTCCAACGGTGTGCCCCCAGCCTAGAAGATTCCCGCCTCCCCTCTGAGCCACCTCCAGAAACGCGGCAGTCAGCTCCTCGAGTTTACCTGGATAGGTGAGGATGTAGTCTAGGAAAAAGTCAGGCATCACAACAACCTTGAAGGAAGGCTTGGCACCTGCGAGCGTTTCCTTCAGCTTGAGAGATCCGTTGCTACTACGACTGGTTGCCAAGCGTCAAAGCCACCTAGAATTGGATCGACTATCTGTTCATAAGCATCGATTGAGAAGGCGAATTAAAGCCTAGCTGGAATACCATGGCCGTTCAAGGCAGAGAATCCTCTTCGAGATTTCAACTCCAACTGATGTGGTCTCGCATCAAGAGAGTGTCGAGACTCGACCGAGATGAAATCCTCGAACTGAAACAGAACAAGAATGCCACTGGGCAAGCAGTAGCAGTGCTGGTTTTCGCATCCTTAGCGTTGGGAGTCGGCAATACTCTGTTCACAGAATTGCAGAGCAAATCAGTCTCGCCATACGGTATCATAGTCGGTAGCCTAGCCAGCATCGTCACAGGCTGCTTCGCCGAGTTCGTATGGTCTGGCACACTATTCCTGGTCGGGACCAAGTTGTTCCAGGGAAAGACCGGTTACTGGGAACTCGCACGTCCACTCTTCTTTTCGGTAAGTCCAGCGTTTCTTTTCATCCTCATCTCGATCCCGGTACCCATCTTTTACAAGACCGTCGCCATCGTCGTTACTGCCTGGGTCGTCCTGTTGCAAGGCTTTGTGCTAAAACAAGTAATGGGATTCGACACCCGCCGGACCGTTCTAACCCTCGCGGTTGGGTTCATGATTCTACTCTTCGTCTATCTAGAATTCGTCTAGTGGAGCCTCGCTCGCATAAGTTGATAAAATCGGAATCACACCCTCCCCCAGGTTGTTTTCATGCTTGCTCCGCAAGACTCCTCCTCGATGGGAAGTCCACGACTGTTTCTGTACAGGATGGTGAGAGCGGCAAGACTGGATGGTCACATTTTCACTTCTTTGAGGGACGACGAAAGCGCCACAGGTCAATCGCTTCTAGTCTTGGCTCTAGCAGGGCTGAGTTTTGGTTTCGGGCTCGCAGCCTTGGTCGGAGGCGATCTGATCGGAGTTCTTGTTGGCAGCGTAGCTGGTATGGCAGTAGGGGTACTAGTCGGATTTGTCTGGCTATCCCTCACGTATCTGGTTGCAACCAGACTCTTCAAGGGCACGTCGAGCTACTGGGGCCTGACCCGACCTCTGTTCTTCGCAACTTCCCCTGCCCTCTTCTTTCTACTCATGTCGATTCCGGCATGGCCTATCCATGATCTTGCGCGGTCACTGGGAGTGGGATGGACGGCAGTTTCGAGCGTGTTCGCAGTCAAGAACGCTATGGGTTTCGATGCTCAGCGTAGCCTGGTGACATTCATCATAGTCGCCTTAGCCATGCTGATCATCTACGGCTTCCTACCGCCGCTCTAGAAGTTGTGAGGAAATCCTCGGCCGCTCAGCGCCGTCTTGTGGTGTCGTGGTCTGGTCTCGGGCTTGGGTGGTCTTGTACTTGTTGAATATGTCCATGGCCGGGTCCTTTTTCATGTCGTGATCTCTGTACAGATGGTCTTGCAACTCATAGTACGTGTTGAACGTGCGCTCGATGTTGTTGACGGAGCACACGAAACAGAGGATCTTGTCCTTCACTATCGAAACACGCGACCAGACCTCTAGGCTCTGTTGAAGAATAAAAAGAGAACTTTACACCAACATCGAGAGTAGCGCACGTGGTAGAGGGTCGGTCAGCATTCGGGAGGCGAGAATTCGTTTGTGTGACACATGCGCCGCACACAATCCGAAGAAGAAGAAAAAGTAGCATTCCAAGAGGCTGCGTCCTCTCCTATTCTCCACTCTTTCTCGACCCAAAAGGCTCCTGACTTCACACAGCTGAGTCGTGGATCACATTTGTTGGACGGGCGATTCTATGCACCCGCGGCCCAAGACTAGGTTAAATCCGGTCGACCTTTTTCTCTTTGCATGCGCTTCTCGACAAAGGCAATTCACGTAGGTCAAGACCCCGAGCCTGAGACAGGTAGTGTTACTGTCCCAGTCTTTCTCGCCAGTACGTACCGGCAATCGGAGCCCGGCAAGGAAGGAAAGTATGTCTATTCTAGAACCGCTAATCCCACCCGAACTGCTCTTGAAGAGTGTCTCGCCTCTCTAGAGGAAGGAAAGTATGGACTAGCTTTCAGCAGCGGGATGGCTGCAACAACCACCGTACTTATGCTCCTGCGCAAGGGTGACCATGTTATTGCGGGAGATGACATTTACGGGGGCACGTATCGGCTCTTCGAAAAGGTCCTCCGCAATTACGGCCTGCAGTTCACGTACGTTGACCCTCAAGACCCGAGTAACGTCGAAAAGGCGGTCCGCAAGAATACTCGACTCGTCTGGATAGAGACACCGACCAACCCGTTGATGCGCATAATCGACATCACGCGCGTCAGCAAGATCAGTCGGAAGGTGCACGCTCTCCTCGTTGTCGACAACACCTTCATGAGTCCGTACCTGCAGAACCCTCTGAGCCACGGCGCGGACATTGTAGTGCATAGCACCACGAAATACCTTGGTGGGCACAGTGACCTCATAGGAGGCGCCGCGATCACTAACGACACGAAGATCCATGAACCTCTGAGCTTCCTCCAGAACGCGGTTGGAGCAGTTCCAGGGCCTCTCGACTGCTACCTTGTCCTTAGGGGAGTCAAGACTCTCGCGGTCAGAATGGAGCGACATTGTCAGAATGCGAAAGCCATCGGCGAATATCTCCTTAAACAATCGAAGGTTGAACGGGTTCTGTTTCCCGGTCTCCCCGATCATCCTCAACGAGACATTGTCAAGCGACAGATGAGGGGCAGTGGGGGTATGTTGAGCTTCCAGCTGTCTGGCGGTTTCAATAGTTGCAAGAAATTCCTGAAGCAGCTGCGCGTCTTCACCGTGGCTGAGAGTCTCGGCGGAGTAGAGAGTCTAATTGAACATCCGGCCAGCATGACTCATGCGAGCATCCCTCGTGAGAGACGAGTGGAACTGGGGGTCTCCGACAACCTTGTCCGAGCCAGCGTGGGAATAGAGGATGTTGAGGATCTTATCTCGGACTTGGAGCGTGGTTTCA
>MNDT01000004.1 GCA_001915065.1 archaeon 13_2_20CM_2_53_6
AGCCAAGGCGACTACCATAGCGATTGGTAACGGATGCTGCCAATACACCGGCGCAAGCGGTGCGTTCACCGGATTCGCCTCGGGCTACTCGTACACGGTCAAAGTGCTGACGGCGAGGAACAACCCGTTCACGTTCACCGTGACAAAGTCGTGAGCAGCCTATGATGGCGTGTCTTGATGCCTGGTCTGAAACTTCCCGGTTTTTGAAAACCGAATCTGAATAGAACAAGAAAGAATTGGAAAGAGGAAAAGAAGCAATGGGCCTAGTAAGATGGGCAAAGAAAACGATCGATAAGAACCGCAGGTCACGGAGCGCCATCAGCACCATAATGGCGAACCTGACCATGCTGGTAATAGTCGTAGTTCTAAGTTCACTATTATTCGTCTGGGCAGTCTCCAGCTTCGGCGCCTATCAGGGCGGAGCCGGATACTGGTTCTCAAGCCGAAGTATCGCGAACCAGGAGAGATTATCGGTTGAAGGAGCCTACTTCTATTCTTCAGGAACCACCAATTATGCGCTAGTCTACGTTAGGAACGTTGGAACCATTCCGTTCACGATCGCGTCAGTCTACCTCAATGCGACGCTTTACCAGATTAGCCCGGGGCTTCAGATTACCGTCAACAACGTCACAGCGATAAACGGTCCTCAGGGTCTCTGCATGAGTTGCGTTTCACAGGCGCTCAACCACGGCGTTTGGACTGTAACCGTTGCGACTCAACGAGGAACCGTCCTCACCACAACGTGGGTGTACTAGCATGGGTCTCTACAGACGATTCGCTCGATCCAAGAAAGGCATGAGCACCATCTTCGGAGCACTATTCTTCGTCATACTCATACTGATGGGCTTCAACGTCATGCTCTGGGGCTTCGTACAGCTCGACGCCTACAACAGCGTCATAACCAAAATGGGCCAGCGCGACCAGCAAGCAGTCTCCGAAAACATAGTTCCCACAAATTCCACGTGCAATCTCTCTTGCCAGTCCGGCTCGGGGACCCTGTTCGTCTGGGTGAACAATCTCGGAGGCTCAGCTGTCAGCATAGCCAGCGTATACCTCTTCAACGTCAACAGCACTGGCATATGCCGGCCAACTCCTTGCGTTTCAACCCCCGTCTCAGGGACTGGCAACATTCCAGTTGGGTCAGTCAACTTTCCCATCAAAGTCCAAGGAATCGCAATTGGCAGCAACAGCTACCACATAGTATTGGCATCGACCAGAGGAAGGCTGTTCAGCCTGTACTACCCGTGGCGTTTCAACAGCCTCACTATCAACAACAACGGTGGAGGCGGCCAATTCGTCACAAACATCGGACCTCTGGCAATCTTCTTCGACACGAAATCCTTCAACTATACTCAGGGCACTCAGACAGTATCACAGTCAGCATTCTGCATGCCCGCGGCGACGTCGGTCATCCTCTATCTCAGAGTTGCAAATACTGATACAAACAATACTGTCACCCTGCTGACGCAGACAGGTCTTCAGGCACAGGCCTATGGCGTCAACGGGTTCGGACAGTTCGCACACGCCTGGATTGAGGCCGACAACACCATCAATCCCAGCACCAACTTCCCATATGTCTATCCGAGCGCGACCGACTACGTTCTTCAGCCCGCGGGTCCCAATGGTCCCAACCCGTCGAGTTTCGCGATTGTCAAGATTGGCGCGACCGGCCCAGGCTCAACAGGGGCAGTATCCTTCGGCAACTCTAATACGAGCTGGATAACCTTCATTGGACTCTACTATTTGTACAAGGGTCAGGCTCAGGGTCAGACTATTCCATTCATGGACTTTGTGACTAACGCTCCGAATTGCATTCAATGAGTGTTGCGGTGGATGACTCTTGAGTTACGACGATCAAAATCGACCCTACAGTAACGACCCATACGCTTACCAGGACCCTTCGCAATACGACACCTCCCAGCAACCTCAAGACTACACCAATTACCCCTCGCAAGACAGCTATCAAGGTCAAGGCCAAGGATACGACAATTCGCAGTATCAAGCGCCCCAAGCCCCCGAGCAGCGTCCTAGCCTGCAACAGCTCCAGAGAATACAATCGGGCATTCCCGGTTTTGACCAGATCGTCGGCGGTGGTCTGATCCGCGACCGAGTCTATCTGCTAGCGGGACCAGCGGGAGCAGGCAAGACAATCTTCTCGTCTCAGTTCATCTACAACGGCCTTACAAAATTCAACGAGAACGGCGTCTACGTAGTCTTGGAAGAGACTCCCCAGCAGCTTCGCGAGAACCTGTTCAACAGCTTCAACTGGAACATAGGCGCCTACGAAGATTCAGGGAACATGATTATCCTCGACGCCATCTCAAGCAGACTGGGTCTCGCAAGCCAGGAGAGATTTGTTGTCCCGAGACCGTTCACACTAGAAGCGCTCCTCTACGAGATACAGACGGCCATCCAGACATGCCAGGCTCGCCGAGTTGTTATCGACTCGCTCGACGCGATGAGCCTAGAACTGACACAGGTGGATCTTCGCAGTCTGATACAGCGGCTAACAATGATTCTCAAATCCTTCGGCTGCACAACTCTACTTGTCAGCGGTCAAGCAGACTATAGCAACCAGGGAAGAAAGGCAGTAGAGGAGTATGTCGTTGACGGTATGGTCCGTCTGCACCACACTCTTGAAGAGAGTGTCAGCGGAGAGACGACGCTAGAACAGAACGCTCTGGAGGGTAATTCACTAGAAGAAGATTCGTTCGCAATGAAGATGCGCTCTCGAAAGATCGAGATTCCAAAAATGAGAGGGACCTCTCACTCTCACTATCTCCATCCGTTTGTTATCGGAGAACAAGGGATCGAGGTCAAGTCCGAGCCAGAGGTTACGAAGCGTTTGAGGAGAGCCATCTTCAAGGCGAAACAAGTTGATTAGAAACAGATCAAACAGACTGCTGCGCATTCGCACCGGCATGGGTGGCCTAGACGAGAAGCTAGGTGGAGGAATACCTTCAGGCAGTTCCGTACTCCTCGTGAGCAACCAGGAAGGACCCGTCCGATTATTCTGTCAACAGATCGCTTTCTTGCTTGCCAACGAGGGCCATAGAATTCTCTACTTCACCATAGTCAGAGAGCCCAGCTACATACGCGAGGAGATGATGGTTTACGAATGGGATACCAGTGAAATGGAGCAAGGGAGACAGTGGACCTTTATCGACGCCTACAGTCCAAGAGTGCAGGCGCTCCAACAGGGAGGTCCAACCCAACAACCAATGGGCCTCATCGGACCCGGTCTGATGAACGCAGGCTCAAGGGTTCTAGGCTCAGACCTCTTTGTGACGCTTCGGAGAGACATACTGTCACATCTGGATGAGGGAGACATAGTGATAATCGACTCGCTCTCAGACCTGCTTGTCACCCATGAGACCGCATCCGTCCGAGAACTCCTAGAAATCTTGGGAAACCAGGTGCGACAGAGAAACGGGCTGGTCTTCATGCCAATATTATCTGACATGCACGATCCCAAAACCGTGGCCGAGATTTCACACCTCTCAGACGTAGTTGTAGATTTCGAACTTGAATCCGAACACCTAGAGGGCAAGCTGCGCTTCTACAAGATGCGAAGATCCCAGCTGCGTCCCCTGCTCCTGCCGTTCTCAATCACAGACAGAGGCGTTATGGCCGAGACGTTTGGCAGAGTGATCTGATAATCATGTCTAAGTCCCAGAAACCCGGTGAGAAGAGCGACAAGATAGACAACATCGTCGGCATGCTGATGGAATACGAACGCATGACGATAGACCTGATGAAGAAAGCGACTGACACTCCAATCCTAGACCAGTACGATCTAAACGCGCCTTACGCGAAAGCCCGGATAGTCAAGGAAGAAGGACAGACGAAATACCAGATCGCCGAGGTACAGCTGAGCGATGACGAGAGAAAGAAGCTGAAGGAGATAGGCGAGCTACTCGTCGAAGAGCTCGACGTGGACATCAAGAAACTAGGAACCAACGAGAACGCGGCCGCATACATCCGCAAGCTCGTCGAGAAGATCATCAAAAACTACAAGATCAAAGTAACGCCGGACGCACTTGACCGGCTGATGTACTACATCGTCCGGGACTTTGTCCACTTCGACAAGATAGACCCGATGATGAGAGACCCGTGGATAGAGGATATCTCCTGCAACGGGTTCGGCATACCCATCTATATCTGGCACCGAAAATACGAATCCATACCCACCAACGTAATCTTCCAGACCGCTGAAGAACTAGACAAGTTCATCCTCAAACTCAGCTACATGTCCGGACGGGCCATATCGATCGCGCAACCAGTCCTTGACGCAACACTACCCGACGGCAGCAGAATCCAGATGACCTACGAGAAAGAGGTCACAAGACGCGGGTCCACGTTCACCATACGAAAGTTCAGAGAGAGACCCCTAACAGTCAGCGACCTAGTAATCTACAACACGTTGGGCGCGGAAATGGCAGCCTGGTTCTGGTACATCATCGAAAAACAAGCTTCGGTAATACTCGTCGGAGGAACCGCTTCGGGAAAAACCACCACTATCAATACCCTGGCCATGTTCATCAAGCCCAACGCCAAGATCGTCTCGATCGAAGACACGTCCGAAATCCAACTGCCCCACGAGAACTGGCTGTCGTCAGTGGTTAGAGCCGGCTTCGGAGTAACTGGAGAGGTCTCGGAGATCACTCTGTTCGACCTACTCAAGAACGCGATGAGGCAGAGGCCAGAGTACATCATAGTCGGAGAGGTCAGAGGCTCAGAAGCCTACACACTGATGCAAGCCATAGCCACAGGCCACGGAGGCCTAGCGACGCTACACGCAGACTCTGCAGAAGCAGCCATTCACAGACTCGAAAGCGAGCCCATGAACATTCCCAGACCACTCATCCCGACCATAGACGTGATCGCGGTTCAGACCCGGGTCCAGGTCGGCGAGAAGAGTGTACGACGCATGGTCGACATTGCTGAGGTTGTAGGGCTCGACCCGACCACCAAAGACGTGCTCACCAACGACGTGTTCAAGTGGAATCCGAAGAGCGACACGTTCGTCTTCTACGGACGAAGCTACGTCTTAGAGAACATCATGAAGCGCCATGGCTACAAGCACGAGGAGGTCATGGAAGAGCTCAACAACCGACGCATGGTAATCGAATGGATGGTCCGGAACAACGTCCGCGACTTCAAGGACGTTGTCGAGGTCATCAGAGCCTACTACCTGAACCCGCAGCAACTGCTAGACCGCGTCAAGCGGGAGAAGATGACAGACACTATTCGGTCTATTCTGCTTCGGACTCTACAAGGTGAAGAGCAGCATCTTCGAAACTAGCAAGGGCTGGGTTGGCGCGACCATCGTCCTCTCGTTGATCACAGTCCTCTTCCGGGGAATGTCATATCTCTGCAGCTGCCAGTGGTACTATGACACTAGCGGAAACCCGACACTCCTCATTCCACTGACCTACATGCTGATCACGGGATCGTTCTTCGCCATACTTTTCAATTTCAACATCTCAGCGCTGAAGAAGTTCAAGTGGCTCATCAGCATAGCACTCTCCATCCCCCTGTCCATAGCCTCGAACATCTTCCTTCCACTAGTCGAGACCTACAATGGCCAACCATACTCATATAGTCCACCGCTCGTCTTCATCGAGATACTCATTTTCGCGCCAATCGGCGCGATCTACAGTAGCTTCGTCTATGAGAGGGCGGTCCTTCACATGGGAGATTACCGGGCCAGGCTGCAGCGCTTCATGCAGCAGAGTGAGAAAGGCAAGAAGGGAGGCGTGGAATTGCCGCCTGAGAAGGAGGGCTTCAGCTACTTCACATACGCGCTCCTTGGGCGGAGACTAGGCAGGCTCTACAAGCTCTTCAACGGACTCAAGCAGGTGATCAGCTTGGCAGGAATGAAGATCGGCTACAAAGCCTACATCAGCTCGATAGTCTTCGCCGGTCTGGTCGGAGGCGGACTCAGCTTCTTCGTCTGGTTCTTCTTATTCTCCTTCGGGCTCGGCGGCGCCCTGGGGCTCGGCGGCTTCAGCATATTCTCCATACTCGGCAGCATCTTCGCCTCAGTACTGATGGCGGTTTTGACCGGGCTCGTTATCTTCGGCGTCGGGTACATGCTGCCCTTCATGAAAGTAGGCTCACGAAGACAACATCTTGACACGTTCTTAGCCTTCACCTCGAGCTACATGACCGTCCTAGCCTCAGCGGGCGTAACGCCGGAAAGGATACTGAGGTCGACCGCGGAGAAGGATCCCAAGTTCATGCTCTCCGACGAGATCGCGAATGTCGTAGGACGAATCGACCTGTTAGGATACGATGTCCTTAACGCGTTGAACGCCGAGGTCGACAGATCACCCTCGACAAACTACCAAGACCTACTACGAGGATTCGCAGGAGTAATCCGGACTGGCGGGGACATGAAGAAGTTCTTCCAGGGAATAACCGACCACCTATTCCAGAAACGCGCCCTCCAAGTCCAGTCATTCCTCGACTCGCTCGGCATCATCGCAGAGACCTACGTGCTAATGCTCATCGCCTTCCCACTCATGCTGATCGTCATGCTCAGCATCATGGCCTCCATCGGCGGAAGCCTCGGAGGCGTGGACGTATTCTCGTTCATGTACCTCATGGCCTTCATACTGATACCAATCTGCGGGCTAATGTTCCTCTTCATACTCGACAGCATGCAGCCCAAAGGTTAGGAGAAACAAGAAATGTCAAGTCCAAATCCGAACCAGCCCAACCAGCAAGCGGCCTCCTCATCCGCGCCTTCAGTGGACACCAGGGCGGGGAGAGGGGGAAAGAAGGAGAAACTTGGAGGTGGAGTTCATAGCATCGCCACTAAGATCACGAAGAAACTAGTCTGGGTCTTCGGAGGGATAATCTTCGCCGGGGTCTTCTTCTGGGGCATTATCGAGATAGCTGTTCAAGGACCGAACCCGGTCGTCCCAATCGCGGGACTAACTGGACACTTCAGCTTCGACCGGTTCTTACTCCTCGGCGGAATACTGGCCCTTATTCCCCCCGCCATAATGTACTTCTTCGAATCTAAACGCCGCGACTCGATCGACAATAGTATACCTCACCTGATACGGGACATCGCGGACGCGGGCCGTAGCGGTATGACTCTCACGCGCGCCATTGAGATATCAGCGGAGCGGGATTATGGACCACTAACTACCGAGATCAAGAAACTTATCGCAAAGATCAGCTTCCGCGTCCCATTGGAAAGGGCGCTACAGTTCTTCGCCGACCGGACGGGAACAATGCTGTCCCGGAGGACGTCCATGCTCGTAGCGGAGGCGAACAAGTCGGGAGGAGACATCCAGGAGAGCATGGAGTCCGTTGCCAAGCACGTCCAGGAAATTCAGTACTTGGAGAGGAAGAGACGGGCCACACTCCGACCCTTCATAGGTGTCATGTACATCAGCTTCGCCGTCTTCCTCGTAACCGTCTACCTGCTTATCTCGAGCTTCTTCAAACAGCTAGCCAACACCAACTTTGGTGGAGCAGGCGCGGTAGGGGGTGTAGGCTTCAACTTCGTCAGCCTGCCTCTAGACAAGATAACCGCGGTATTCCTGTACATGGCGATGATAGAGGCGCTATTCGCAGGACTGGTCGGGGGGAAGATGGCGTCAGGCTATCTCAAGGATGGTCTCAAACACGCTATATTGCTGATGCTGATCTGCTTCATCACCTTTGTATTCTTCGTCTAAGCCTACCCACCGGCCTCCGAGACGATTTCTAGAGGCGCTTCCGCGCAACCAGGTGACCAGACTGGCACTTTCCCTAAGGGGGATACCCACACGACTCTTTCAGAGCCTCCTCCATACGAAGTGGACAAGAGAACATGTCTCCTGGACGATAGCATACATCTACACGCTCTACGTTGCACTGAGCGCGGTCCCCCCGTTCAGAGACACCCCGGTCTTCTCGGTGGCCGCCGCGTCCGTACTCCTTGTATTCCTCTACATCTTCCACTCGTACACCAACCTGGATCTGAAAACTGCCTCGAAGTTCTTGGTCATCGCCGCCACGATCTCTTTCCTCTGGGAGTTCATAGGGGTCGAGACCGGAATTCCGTTTGGTCCCTACGTCTACACGAGCGCCCTCGGACCACAGCTGGGGCCGGTACCGATCTTCATCCCGCTACTCTGGTGCGCGCTTGGCTACTTCTGCATGAAAGCCTCCAACCACTACATAATGGCTAGCGCATTGATGGTGTCTCTGGACACGTCATTCGATCCGGTATTCTCAGCAAAACTTGGACTCTGGACATGGACGGGGCCAACACAATACTTTGGAGTTCCATTCAGCAACTTTTTCGGCTGGTTCCTAGCCTCTCTCACGTTCTTCGCCCTCTTCTTTCTTGCCTCTAGACGAAAGCCCGAGTCGTCCAGGTATGCGATAGTCTTCTACTACCTCTTCGGCCTCGACAACGTGATTGGAGACATAGTCTCAGGTTCTCTGGGACTTGCAGCATCCTCTTTCGCGATTTTCACCGTCGCCGTTGCAATCGTTCTCCTAATTCGCAAGAATAATGCTGCCAAGACTAGAACCAAGATTCTGCAAGTTGAGCAGGTCACTAGTCCTTCCAGGCAGCCGGTAAGCTCTCGGTCTTAGTAGAAGCTTCGTGGCAGTGTTGCCAATGACCTTTCGGTGTACTACGTCGCGTGAGCTGCCGTGTAGAGCGAAAACTAGTCGGTGATGTCTCTTAGGATGTCATTATGGTTCCCAATGCGAAGTAAGCCACTTTCGAAAAGTCCAGAAGAGGGTAGTCAGGCTCCAGCGGAACCAGAGTATTGGCGATCGCGATTGGGAGGGAATCTTTCGACTTGCGTATCCTCTCCAAGAACTCGCCTTTGAAGTTCGGGGCAATGACGAGATCGTTTAGAATCCATTGTTGGCGTGTTTCCGCGCGCAAACACGTTACTGGCCGTTGTAGATGCACCGCATGGTAAGTCAACCCATCCGTACCTGACAGGCTGCTCAAGACCGTGCCAAGGGGCAATTGCGGAGGGTTGGGGGGTCCCGTCTTCTTCGATCGTTATTTGCACTAGGAGCCCGAGCAAAGACGGGTTGGAGGTGTTGTGGCCGGTCAAATCTGTTTCGGGACCATTGCCCCAACTAATTCGGAACTTGGCGTGGAATGAAGAAGAGAATAGGCCACTTCCTTGTCGGAAGTGGGCTTTTTCTAGTCGACGAAGATTGTTTCTTTCGGAAACACTTCGATGCCGTTGCCCGATATCTTGTAGGGCCGTGGTTGCATGTCGATGGGTGTCTCTCTCATCTTCTCCACCTGCAAGACCCTGTTGTATGTCTTGCCGACCTTTGCATTGGAGAGGATCACTACTCCGTGAGCAAGATACTCCTCCAGCTGGATCGCCCGTTCGACGGTTGGACCCATCGCTCTCAGCTCTGTCGTCATGAGACACGTTGAGCCCGTCTTTACTAGGGCGTCTACAAGGTCGAGTATGGCGGTTCTCCGTTCGACCATCTCGGGATATTGGAATATTAGCGAAGTGACCGGGTCGACGACGACTCTCTTCGCGTTGATGAGCTCTGTATGGGTCTTGATCCCTTCGATGAGGCTGAGGATCGAGAAGTCTTTGCGCCCGATGGCTTGTCGTCCGATCTTGACTTCTCCCGGCATGTGGCGTAGGGGTGAGGCGTTGATGAACGCGAACTTCTTTCCCTTCTCGAGTTCTTCGAACTTCCAGCCGAACAGCGCCATCTCTCTGTAGTAGTGGGACTTTGACTCGTCGAGGCTGACGAATGCTCCGTTTTCTCCGTAGGTCTTGATTCCGTTCATCAAGAACTGTGATGTTAGGATGGTTTTGCCTGTTCCTGGGCCTCCGACTAGGAGTATGACTCGTCCCCGGGGGAATCCCCCGCTGAGGATCTCGTCTAGTCCTGGTATTCCTGTCGGGGTCCTGTCGACCATTGGCATCTTGCCTTTACCGCTCTGAGTCTGAAGCTCGTATCTTTCGGCCATGGTATAAATCGCTTCGGATTCTTGCACTCTAACCTTGTTTTGAATCCTATTGTTACCTATTCGTCATGGCCTGGGTAACGCCCTGCTTAGCAGAACTGGAACCCTGGAATTAGCGTCGGGCTTCCATGCTCCTGGTCCCATGGGAGGCCGAACACGATTCCATGGTGGAACATGTGGCGCATCGAAAGAAGCGACAGTACGATCCCATGTCGCCGCCGCAGCTCCCAGCCTTCGGCACCGTCCCAATCCTCCCGCATACCTTCCAGATTGTTCTCCGTCTCTCACGCCCTCGCACGTGGACCTTCGCCGCGTCCAGTTTCATACTCGGCTACACTCTGGCAGGAGGCACGTCCTTGTTCCAGATCGCGCTGGGACTGGCCGTCGCAGGCCTTGTAACCGCCGCAACGAATGTTGTGAACGCTTTTGCTGACCGGCGAGAGGACGCCGTTAACCAGCCGAGCAGGCTCTTCTGGGTCGAACAGATCGGACCCCACGGAACTATCATCAGCATTATCACGCTGTACGCACTGGCTTTCACAGCCTCGCTATTTCTCGGCCCACTCTTCATGCTTGTCTTAGCAGTCGGCGTCTTCAACTCTATCTTCTACTCAGCACGGCCCCTCCGGTTCAAAGCAAGACCGTTCCTGAGCCTGATCTCGTTCTCGGGCGCCGTGGGTCTCGCATTCCTCAGCGGCGTGAGCATTGTCGGCTCGATCAACTTGCTCAATCCAGTTTTCCTATTGATCACATACTTCATGCTAACCTACGGCACCGTGAAGAACCTCCCTGACTATTTCGGAGACAAGAAAGCAGGCACCCGGACAACAGCAACAATTTTTCGAAGCATAAGCAGTGCAGCTCGGTTCAGCGGAATTCTTCTTTTCACGCCATACTTACTTCTGGCCCTGTTCATCGCGACAGGTCTCCTCGCTCCGATCTACTTGGCCGACTTTGGCATGGCGCTGATCTTCACGATGGTCTTTGCGAGGATGCTGAAAGCAAAGTCTTCCCAGGAGTTTGAGGGAACTCACACTATCGGATTCTTCTACGCTATCTCCTTCATTCTCTTCACACTCGTTCTCTCTTCGCCGACACTCTCCTCAATCGTCGTAGTTCTCTCCGCCTATCTCTGGACATTTCTCGTTTCCAGGGTCAGCATGGATTCGCGGGTCGAGAACCGTGATTGGGAGAAGCCTAGGAGGAAGAATAGTTGAACAATGCTCTCGCGACGAAGGAGTTCTCTTTTGACATTCTCAAAGGATTAATCCTCAGCCCAGTCTCAGCAGGTTTCAACTTGGCGGTGATGGGACCGCCCGGGGTGGGCAAGTCAACCCTCTGCCAGGAACTGATCAGAGAAGCGTTCAGAGCCGGTCTCAGATGTCTCTACGTCGTATCCAACAATCCCATCGCACTCGTCAAGGAGCAGCTTCGAGAAGCGTCGTTCTCTCGACTGCAGCCGAAACCTCAGGCGACAGGTCGTTCATCACCTTCGACACGCTCTCGACGCTCTTGGCCTACAACACAGAGGACCTGACCGTCCGATTCATGAAGTCGCACCTGGCTAGGATGAAGAGGCATGGCAACGTCGGCGTATATCCAATCGAGACGGGAATCCACTCAAACTCCTTCTACAATGAGGTTAAAGCGGACTTTGACGGCGTCCTCGAGCTCAAGCTTGAGGAGATGGACGGAGAGCTACGCCGGTTCATCCGAGTCTACCGGTACAGAGGCAGCCATGAGACAAAGTGGTTCCGGCTGCTCATCGGACCAAACAGAGACCTCAAGATATATTGAAGGAGCATGACACAATTGAACACAAGCCAGGTCGAACGTATTCCTTGGTGTGTTGACCTAGTGGCGGAAGAAGGGTACAATCGGTTTAAATTTGCTACCCAGCGGGGGCCCCTATAGTGACGGCGATGGAGCCGACAGGCATCAAAGTCCTCGACGACCTTCTCGGAGGCGGACTGCCCCGGCCTTCGGCTGTCGGAGTGATCGGCGCCGTCGGCAGCGGAAAATCATCACTAGTCCGACAGTTAGCCGTCACAATGCTCGAACGAGACTTCCGTGTCCTCTACTACGCCATCGACGAGTCCGCGGAAGACGTCCGCGAGAGCGTCTCGAGCTACGGGATCGACGTGAACAAGTACGAGACCGAGGGGAGACTCTCATTCATCGACATTTTCGCGCTCGGGGTCGAGAGACTCGCCGAAGCATACCCAGTGGAGGAGCCGGAGCAGATAGTCGATAGCACCTTCAAGTTCTCCGACCTGGTCGCGCAGGGCAGAAGCTTCACGCTGAAGCATCTGGGTAAGAAACAGTTCGTCGTCATGGACTCGCTGACACCCTTCTTCCTCATGGTCGAGGCCAAGCGAGTCTTCCAGTTCGGACAGGTACTCAAATACGCCACCCGGTTCGCCAAGGCGATCGGCATAGCCACTCTCCACACCAAAGTTCTCGACGAGACAATCGAGAATGCTATGGTAAACTTCGCGGATGTCGTCCTAGACCTAGAAAGGCGAAAGACGGCCGAAGGACCCCTGGCCCGTGGTGGAACCCTGCGGCTAGTCAAGATGGGCAAGACACCCATCCCATCAAGAGGATACTACTACGAAATGACACCACAGGGAATAGCCATCAGCACAGCACCACCGATCTAGTCCCGGCTCGGATAAGAGCCGCAAGAAACAGAATAAATCTGCACCTTTATCGTGGACCAGATCCCAAGCTTCGATCACGCAACATTCCTATAGCCTAAGCAGTCAGACTCCCAACTCTTCGCCTCGCTTCCACTCCAAGAATCAAAACTCAAACCGAAAGCATGATCCTCTAAGACGAAAAACGAGCCGTACCCAACACCCCGAGAATCAGGAAAAATCCAAGGGTAATGGCTAAGCAAGCAGAATCATCGAAAATAAGCCCTTTCTAGGCGGTGTCTCGAACCCTCGTCCAGACGCCAATCGACGTATATCGTAGAAACCATTCTGGAAACGTCGCCAGCCACGAATAAACGTCGGGCGTAGACAGAAAACTCCGCTTTCCAACAAAAAATAAGCAGTCTTTTCTCGACCCGCCCGGGCATACCTGATCTCCAGAAATCCGTCACACTTTCGAACAATCATTCCCGCCAGAAGCGCCCTCCTCAGCCAGATATACAACCAGCATCCCCAGCAACCATAGTCAAGAATGGGACCCGGAGAACAGACGATCACCAACGACGAGATGTTGGCAGCCGAGTACAACAGCGAATACCTAGGCGTCACCCACTTCCAGCTGATGGAGACGGTCGGAGCCAGGATAGCCGACCGAATAGCCGAAAAGACCCGAGGCAAGACCAACCCGAGGATACACATCATCGCGGGACCCGGCAAGAACGGCGGCGACGGATTCGCAACCGCCCGACACCTCGCCAGCCAAGGCTACAAGGTCAGAGTCACACTAGTCGCCAGGACAAGCGATGTCCACGACGAAGCAGCACGACACCAGCTCGACGCCATACTTCAGATGACGGACAGCATACAGTTCGAGAGCCTACCCGACTCCAGCCAACTACGGCCCATCGAGGCAGACATCATCCTAGATGCAGTCCTCGGATACGGCATCAAAGGAGAACTACGCCAGCCACTCCTCGGCGCAGTCCGCATCATCAACCGATCCAGGGGATACAAGATAGGCCTCGACCTGCCCTCCGGACTAGACAGCGACACAGGCGAACCACACGGAGAAGCGGTCAAAGCAGACCTGACAATATCCCTCCACAAGATCAAACAAGGACTCCTAAAAGGGACACAGTACGCCGGAGAAACCATCTCGCTACCAATCGGGATACCACCCGAGGCCGAGGCATACGCAGGACCCGGCGACTTCAAAATACTCTGGAAACCGCGACCACCAACCGCCCACAAAGGCGACTACGGACGACTACTCATCATAGGCGGAAGCGAAAACTTCACCGGCGCTCCCGCCTTCTCCGCGCTAGCAGCAACCAAATGCGGCACAGACCTGGTCTACGTCGCATCACCAGACAAAACCGCTGAGATCATAGCCTCCTACAGCCCAGACCTGATAACCATCAAACTCCCAGGCGACCACCTCAACCCGAGAGCCCTGCCAGAACTCGCCAAATGGACAACAACAGCAGACGCGATAGTCCTCGGCCCGGGAATAGGACTGCACGAGGAGACTGTCGACGCGGTCAAGAAACTCATAACAGAAGCAGGAGAACAGAACAAGCCAATCGTACTCGACGCCGACGCGCTCAAGATCTTCGGACGCAACCGGAGACGGCTCAAGAGCCCAGCAGTCCTCACTCCCCATCAAGGCGAATTCGCGCAAGTACTCCAGCGCAAGATTAGCCCCGACACACAACTCCGCCAAGAAGCGGCAAGACAACTCGCTACCGAAACTGGAGCAACAGTCGTCCTCAAAGCCAACATCGACATCATCGCAGACACAAACCGTCTAAGACTCAACAAAACCGGAAACCCGTACATGACGGTCGGTGGAACAGGCGACATCCTAACCGGCATTATCGGCGCATTCCTATCCCAGAAGGCAGACCCGTTCAGAGCAGCTGTCGCTGGCGCATTCCTCAACGGGCTCGCCGGAGACATGCTGATGAAGGAGAAAGGTCCAACAGTCACGCCCCTAGCATTGGTTGACCATATTCCCAGAGCGATCAAATATTGCGTAGACGGACCACCATTCCCACCAATACAATGATAGAGAGAGACTCAGCGCCGCGGATCATGATCTACGACTATCACCAAGATGATCCGACGAAATGCACCTCAGCAAAACTCGAGAAATTCCATCTCGCACAACCGTTACACACTTTAAGGCAGATACCTCGATCCGCAATAGTTCTAAACCCCCTCAGCAACAAGACATTGTCCTTTCAAGACCGACCAATCATTGATCTATACGGACTGGTTGCACTCGATTGTTCATGGAACCATGCAGGAGAGACTCTGCAAGAGAATATCAGAGGAGACAACCGGCGACTGCCCACACTCCTCGCAGGCAACCCTACAAACTATAGCAGTCGAGGAAGGCTCAGCACAGCCGAAGCGCTCTCCGCCGCTCTGATCATAACCGGTTTCGACGAGAGAGCAAAGCAACTCCTTGGAATTTTCAAGTGGGGCAAGACGTTTCTAACGCTGAACAGGGAACCACTGAGAGAATACGCGCAGACTCCACCCGACCAATTGGTCATCCAAGAACGAGAGTATTTCCCTACTACGTGAGTTATCTTCATCCCAGAACCGCACATAGGGCCTATTCTCTAACAAAGAAAAACGAATCGCAGTCCAAGCCCTACCCACAACGTTTATATCAATTGGGCGTCCACGGCCGTAGTTTGGTAGCATAGCAGATCGAATAGAGAGCCCACGGTACCCGGCGGCGGCGTCAATCCGACGCTTAGGGCGATACGCCTGTGAATGAAAGATTGACCTCCACTGTGGGCAAAATACTATGCAGACCCAAAAAACCCCAGGCAAAGAATCCCTGGGAACGTTTAGGTCTAAGAGAGGCCCGTAGCCATCTGCTAAACTCCAGCCAATTCCTGTAGAAAACGTGATAGGCGTCCAAAACTCCTATCGTTCCAACTCCGCTTGATCCTGGCGGACCCAACTGCTATCGGGATGAGACTAAGCCATGCGAGTCAAACGCTTCCAGGCCAATGTGGGAGCGTGGCATACGGCTCAGTAACACGTGGCTAACCTACCCTCCGGACTGGGACAACTTCGGGAAACTGAGGCTAATCCCGGATAGACGAAGAGGCCTGGAATGGTTCTCCGTCTAAAGGGCATCAGGGCCATGCTTCCTGATGTCGCCAGAGGATGGGGCCGCGACCGATCAGGTTGTTGGTGAGGTAACGGCTCACCAAGCCTATAACCGGTACGGGCCGTGA
>MNDT01000024.1 GCA_001915065.1 archaeon 13_2_20CM_2_53_6
GGGCGTCATCATCCCCAAGAGCAACACCCAGCATCTGATGCTGAACGAGGACGTGGTAGACGCGGTGAGAAAGGGTAGATTCCACATCTACCCTGTCGGTACGATAGACGAGGGGATAGAAATTCTGACTGGAGTCAAAGCTGGGCAGCTGAAGAGCGATGGAGCCTATGAGCCTGGGACTGTGCACTACAGGGTTAACAAGCGCCTCGCCGAGATGACCCAGAGGATGGCCAGACTGGTGGGGTCGTCAAGATTCGCAGACGAGGGGCGTCCGTCCGAGATCGGGGCACTAGCTCGTTCTGGCCCCAAGCCATGAGGCCGATCCTCCTCAGATCTCGAATCATAATCCCTGCCAGTCTTACGTCTGATACAGACGTTTATCGCGAGACTCCGCTAGAGTCGGACTGCGCTAGGGCTTGACAGTTCTTCTCATCAATAGATGGTGGGGTCCCATGGGACCGACCAGCCTGAATTTTTCCCGCTCGAACATCGATTCCGTTCCGAACCAGAACCAGTTGGACCATTTCGACCATGCTCTTGCTGACTTGTGCGTCACGGGATACGCTTCGACTACTCCTCCTCCTTTTGCCTTGATCGAATCTAGAGCGGCTTTCAGAGCAATCTTCGCGACACCTTTCTTGCGATAGTCTCTGTCCACGAAAAAGCAGGCGATACGCCAGAGTCTCTCGGAATCCTCCTTGAGACTTAGCCGCTTATAGTTTCTCCCGTTATCGATCCGGGGAAACTCTTGTTTCAATCCGTAGGCGCACCAGCCTATCGCATTGTCACCATCGTAGAGAAGAACTCCATGAGAGCCGCCATCATTAACCAGTGACTTCTTGTCACGCTTGTTCTTGGCACTCCTATCGGCGGACGTCAGTCCTTTCATAGTTTCGCCGTGAGGTCTCTGATAGTACATGCACCAGCATCCTCCGACCCCGCCGTGCTTCGAGAACAGCCTTTCAAAATCAGGCCAAGTCTTGGCACTAAGCTCCTTTTTGAGGTAGTTGCGCCCGTCCGACAATTAGTCCGGAGAGCCACCCTCTCTCAGAGAGATAACTTCTCTGCCGGCGGGCGCCACTTACATTGTCACGTTTAACTAGGAGTTGACGAGGGAGGCTGTGCGGTTTCTAAATGGAAGCAGCAACAACCACAACCCGACCTCAACTACGAGAACACACACTGGTGCACTTCGAGATACCTACCAACGACCCGGCGAAGGTTAGCCGATTCTACGAGCAGCTGTTCGGCTGGAAATTCAGCAAGATGCCGGCCGGAGACATGGACTATTGGCTCATCTCGCACAAGGACGCCCCCGAGAACGAGACTATGGGCGGCCTCTACAAGAAAATGATGGGAGAGACAGGCTTCGTCAACTACTTCAGCGTCGTCAACATCGACCAGTCCCTTGCCAAGGCTACGGATCTTGGAGCGAAGGTCGTCCGGGGGAAGGAAGAGATTCCGAACATCGGATGGTTCGCAATCCTCCAGGACCCTGACGATAATACTTTCGCGTTCTTCCAGTCCAGCGGCAGAATGTAGACCAGTAGTCCAACACCAGTAACTCCTGCTTTTTTTCATTAAGACGAGGAGACAGACCGAATCCATGTTTTCACGACATTTATCTTTGCTCGAAAAGTCGGATATTCCAAGTTCGGCTCGTCTTGCAATAGTCCAGCGTTCATCGTTCTGTCCCGAAAGGTTCAACGAGATGAGGAATTCAAGTAGCACTAGCTCATCGCAGAATCATATGAGTAGAGTTGAGCCTCAGCATTCGGAGAAGGGAGAGATTTTCGTCCTAGGTCTCTGGGGTGTACGTTACCAGGTCGAGGATGTGGTCCGCTCGGTGGCTTCTACACTGAGAAGGTTGGATTCAAATTGGACCAGCAGAATCCTCCAGCTTTCGCGCAGGTCTCGGTTGGCCATCTCAAACTCATACTAAGCGGTCCAGGCGCTTCGGGCTCACGTCCAATGCCGGACGGTCGAAAGCAAGAGCCGGGAGGGTGGAACCGAATAGTCCTTCAAGTCGAAGACCTTACCCGCGCGAATCGAGGCGTTACAGAAGGCCGGTGTACATTTTAGGAATCAAATGGAAGTGGGTCCTGGCGGAAGGCAGATTCAGATCGAGGACCCTGACGGCAATCCCATCGAATTGTTCGAGCCTGCCAAGCGATAGTCGGATTCAGGCGGAAAGTTGTTCGGTTGGTTTCTGACTTATGGATTCCAGATACCGTTTGAGCGACTCGTATAATGACCAGTATACCTTCTTGTCTCTCAAGTTCTTTACCATGGCAAAGGCTCCTTCCTCCACCATAACGACAAACTCTGCCACCTGTCTCGGGTTGACGTCTGGATTCAGGTAGCCCTGGTCCCGGGCCTTCTTGAGATATTTTTCCGTCTCTGATATCCAGAGCTGCATGACCGCACGAAGTTTTTCTCTGAAAACCGGGTCGACCGACGACATCTCCTGCGTGAGGTTGTTGAGAGGGCATCCCAGCGCCATGTGCTCATCAGGTGTAGATTCGATTATCTTCCGGAAGCGGCTGATAATACCCTGGACAGGATTCTTGTACGCGGCTAGCGGCCGTATCCATCTTTCGAGGACCATCTCTTTTAGAACTTCGTCGGCGATCGCGTAGCCTAGATCATTCTTTGTTGAGAAATAATGAAAGAAGGCTCCCTTGGTCAGAGTGGTCTTGCCGACTATTTCGTTGACGCTAGTGTCGTGGAATCCTCGATGATAAATTTCATCGAACGCCGCTCCTAAAATGCTCGCTCTGGTTCTTTCGGGATCTCGCAATTTTCGCTGCGCTAGCTTAGTCACTCATGGTTAATATACCATTTGGTATGATAACTAATACCCGGGAACGTTTAAGTAGGCATCTCTAACATACCAGCCGGTATGTTGGCTTCTGAGTTGGAGTTGGAACCCAGTCAAAAGAACGAAACGGGCAAGATTGCTTTGATCGGTCAGGACTCGAAATCATTAGTCCACGCTCGATTAGTCTTTGCTCTGATAATCGCGGCCGTCTTCCTAGACGTCGTCGACTTTTCCATCATTCAGGTAGCTCTGCCCTCGATCCGAACCCAGTTCCTAGTCTCCCTCGCTGACAGCCAATGGATAGTCGGCGCGTACGGAATCACTATGGCAGGGTTCCTACTACTCAGCGGACGAGCAGGCGATATCTACGGTCAGAAGAAACTGTTCATCTCAGGAATAGTCCTCTTCACAATCGCCTCAGCGGTGGGCGGCTTTGCCCCGTCGCTCCTGTCGCTCGTAATCTCTAGGGCGATACAAGGGATTGGTGCAGCCATCTCCTCGGTTACGGCGTTCGCAATCTTCATCGAGCTCTTCCCTGAAGGCAAGGAGAGAAACAGAGCACTCGGAATCTTCATCGCCGTACTCTCAGCAGGCTTCGCGGCAGGGTCCGTTGCGGGCGGGTTCCTCACAGTCGCGTTCGGCTGGAGGTCGGTCATGTTCATCAACGTCCCAATCGGAATTGTAGCAGCGATCATGTCGCAGAAGTTTCTGCCCCATGCCGCGGGCCGACTCGTAAACGGGCATCTGGACCTGCCCGGCGCCCTGACTGTAACTGGTGGACTTCTACTCCTCGTCTACGCGTTGACAGTTGCTGCGACTGATGGCATCTCTTCCCTCTCGACTATGCTCCCACTGGCTCTCTCCGTACTGGTACTCGGAGCATTCGTGGTCATCGAATCTCGTTCGAAAGCCCCGTTGATGCCGTTGGGCTATTTGCGCCGGGGCACTGTCCTGACCGCGAACGTTCTATCCTTGATACTTGGGGCTACAGTAGCAGGGCTCTCATTCATTCTCACGATCTACCTTCAGCAAATACTGGGATATTCCGCCTCCGAGGCGGGCGCAGGATTCCTCCCCGGAGCGATCATATTCTTCGTTGTAGGAGGCTGGGGAGCATCACGCCTCGTGAACCGGTATGGCATCAGACGAGTGTTAGTCGCATCTGCCGCCCTCATAGCAACGGGATCGGCCATGCTCATTGGAATTTCTCCCCAAGGAGACTATCTCGGGATACTGCCTGGCATGATTCTCTGGGCTTTGGGCGCGAGCATCGGCTTCCCGGCGATAAATGTGGCCGCGATCGCAGGCACCAAACACGGAGAAGAGGGCCTGGCCTCAGGGCTAATCACCACTTCTACTAGACTGGGCTTTCCTCTTGGATTGGCGGTGCTCTTGACAATAGCAGCCGCAACCGACCCTGCACCTGACGCTGCTGGAGTTGTTACAGGGTTCCGTTACGCTATTGCCGCGGCGGCACTCCTGGGCGTCCTTGGAGTATTGGTCGCGCTCCGAATAAAGGAGCCTCCAAAAAGCTACGGCAATTTCCCAGGACCCCAATAGGACTGCGCGCAGGCGTCTGTGAGAAGAATATCTGGCCATTCCAAACAACATCCCCAAGGAGATCAAAGGGACGTCCCATGGGACGATAATCGATTCACCGGAGTACGCTGCCGCTATCTTGGAGTTCGTAACCCTTCAAAGCCGGAACTGAGTCAACCGCTCCGCGACCTATCTTCACCCCTCTCGACCTTTCTCATGTGATAAACTGGCGAGAATGTGTCAAACGCTTCAAACTGAGTTTGGCTGTGCGGTCCCCGGGATTTCCGCCCGGTTTTTCTCTTTGAAGAGCTCGGATAGCTACTGAGCTAAGACAAGTCTCTCGAAGAGGAGTTGTTTTGAGAGGCTTGCTAGGTTGACGGGTGATGTGCCGTCTGGTTTGGCGAGTTGTTGTCCTGACGGGGGTACTTCTAGGTAGCTTGGGATCCGGGCCTTTATGCGGTCCTCGTATGTTGGAATGGTCTCGTTCTGGTAGAAGACGCCTATCGGGATCTTGTCTCCCCACTCTCTCGACTTTTCGATTATCTGCGACATTTTCTTCTCGACGTCATCCTCGCTCATCATTGGAGTTATCCTTCCATCGTAGCCCGTGCCTTCCAGCTCGTACGGACGTGGTGTCGGCTTCTTTGTAGCCGCGTCTATCCGGTCCTCGCCACCGTACCATTCTTTTGTGTTGATGTCGTTGTATGTCGGGCATGGTTGGAGTATATCGACTAGGGCGAAGCCCTTGTGCTCCACCGCTTTCTTGACTGTCTCTTTGAGATGTTTCGTGTTGTATGCATAGGTTCTGGCTATGAAGGTGAAGCCTGAGGCCAGAGCGAGCATTATCGGATCGACGTTCGTGTTGATGTTCGGCATCGGCAGGGATTTTGTCTGCATTCCAAGATGTAGCGTGGGGGAGGCTTGTCCCTTTGTCAGGCCGTAGACGCCGTTGTCGTGTATGATGTATGTCATGTCTATGTTTCTTCTGCCGGCATGGACGAAGTGGCCTACTCCGATTCCGAGCCCGTCGCCGTCGCCTCCGATAGCGATGACCTCCAAATCCGGGTTTGCCAGCTTTGCGCCTTGGGCGAAGGGGAGGACCCTACCGTGGAGTGTGTGGATTCCGCTTGCGTTGGTGAAGTGTACGATCTTGCCGGAGCAGCCGATGCCTGAGAAGAGGACGAGCTTGTTGATATCGATCGGTAGTTCGGTCAGAGCAATCTTCAGCCCTGCTTCTATTCCGAAGTCTCCGCATCCGGGGCACCAGTCGTTGTGGACGTCTGTTTTGAGGTCTGAGAGTCTAAGCACCATGAGTCAACACTACCCTTCTGTTCTGTGACGGGTTGGAGATTATCTGTTTGACTCCTTCGTAGATCTCGTCTTGGGACATTGGTCTGCCGTTGAACTTGACTATCTTGTTGCTGATATCGATCATCGTCTTCTCAGCGATTACAGCTGCCATCTGGCCGGTATAGTTTTGTTCGATATCGATCGCGAGCTTTGCTCCTGCCAGTTTTTCTCGGACGCTCTCGGTTGGGAAGGGGCTTGCCAGCCGTATCTGTAAGAACTCGACGCCGATTCCCTCCTTCTCTAGCATGCGCATAGCGTCCAAGATAGGTCCCTTGGTGGACCCCCAGCTTACAAGAGTGACGTCAGCCTGTTTCTTGGTGGAGCGGAAGAAGTTGAACTTTTCTTCCTCCGGAATCTCATGAGCCGCCGTCTCTAGCTTTGTCATTCTCTTTGTCATCATCTTGATTCTATTATCCGGGTCCTCCTCGATGTGTCCAATCGTATCGTGTTCGTCTCCGCTGTTCCAGAAACGATATCCCGGCAACCCCAGTACGGCTCTTGGTGAGACACCGTCGTCAGAGAACGCGAACCGATGATATTCCCCGTTACCCTCCGATTGGTGCCCGCTGTTGATCAGTTTTCCTCTCTGGATCGGAACCATGTCCGAGCGGAGCTGAGGAATCGTCGCGCTGCTATTGGCGAGGGACTTGTCGATGAGATGTATGGCCGGCATCTGGTATCGCTCTGCATAGTTGAAGATCATGATCGCGTCGTAGAAGCATTCTTCGAGGTCGCCAGAGCATAGGACGATTCGTGGGAATTCGCCGTGGGACGCGCTGAGAACGAATTTCAGGTCTCCTTGCTCATGACGAGTCGGCTGTCCGGTTGACGGACCGCCACGGGAGTATTGTGTTATCACAACCGGAACCTCGTTCATGCCCGCCCATCCGAGACCCTCCACCATCAGTGAGAATCCGGGCCCGGAGGTTGATGTTGCCGCCCTGACGCCGGTCAGAGCTGCACCCGTGGCCATCGTGATCGCAGCTATCTCGTCCTCTGTCTGCGTCACGAGAATCGATCCCTTCTTTCCCGGCTCGCCTCCGTCGAGGAGATCGAAGTTTTCATGAGACTCAATAAACTCGCTCTCGTCCGCTGCTGGAGTGATGGGATAGTAGGTCTGGACCCGGCAGCCTCCCACTATCTTGCCGAGGGCTACTGCCTCATTGCCCATGAGTAGCAGCCTAGACTGGTTCTGGGCCGGCCTGAGCTGGTAGGGGAAGGGCTGTTTTGCCAGATCCTTCGCGAAATCATAGGCCATTCTCGCCCCGATCTCGTTCATCTCGATGACCTTCTTCTTGCCGCCGAATGTTCGCCCTAGCGACTGGTCTAGATAGTTGAGATCGAATCCGAGGAGGGCGAGAGAGACTGAGACTGAGAGCACGTTGATAATCCTGGAGACCTTGCTGAGCTGGTGTTCTCCTATCTGGGCCGCGGTCTTTGCGATGATGTCATTGTAGGGTATTGGGTA
This sequence comes from archaeon 13_2_20CM_2_53_6, assembly GCA_001915065.1. Lineage (GTDB taxonomy): Archaea > Thermoproteota > Bathyarchaeia > 40CM-2-53-6 > 40CM-2-53-6 > 40CM-2-53-6. The sequence goes on from MNDT01000024.1 coordinate 7,179, forward strand.
GAGGTTGACGTTTCTCCGCTTCGCCTCGTCCAGGATTCCCGCGACAGTGGCTGGAAGGCCTTGTTTTGCGAGTCTTGCCTTGATTCGAAGTACCGCTGGGGTCTCGATGGTGTCGACTTTGTCGATCTCAACAGCGCTGAAGCTGGGGTCGTAGATTATTCCTCCTCCAGGGTTTACCTCGTCCGCGTGTCTGATCAATGTCTCAGCGTCGAACGTTGCTAGAAGGTTCACATTGTTTACGTGGGACCGGATTCTCTCGCTATTCACTCGGACCTCAAAATAGCTGTGCGGTCCCTTGATGCTGGAATAATACTCTCGAAGTCCGAAGGTCCAGAGACCGCCAAGGGCGCAGGCTCCTGCGAAGTCGCTGCAGTATGGACAGGCGCACTCGCAGCCGTCTATCGGGTACTCACAGTTCGGACACATGTACTGTTCTATCTGGTCGAGCACAAGCATCCCATACTAAAAAGGTCTAGTCCTTCCAATAAGTCTTTACGAGGGATCAGTTGATCCAACACTCGCCTGAGTCGTCCTCGTGGGTCTTCGGAAGAAAACGAGGTCTCGGTTGAAACTGATCTAGCTGTCAGGTTGGTCTAGTTCTGCTTCGTCAGCTTCCTCTTGGAGCATAGAGAAAACGTCGTCGACTATCTCGAAGAGCAGTCGTGTCTCTTCATAGTCCTCTGGAAGAACGGGAGGGTCAACCTCGACTCTTCCATCCATGTTTAGCCTGAATCTCGTCTTGAGTGTAGTTTCATCGAGCTTCTTGTTAGCCCTCTCCCACCAAGAATCCGATTTCTCGACCTGCTCCAACACGTGAACACTTCACTGACAGTCATGTTGAATGCGACAACAAAAGGGTTTGTCCTTCTTCTTTCAGATGACCTCGATGTTCTCTTCGCTGAACCCCATCTTGACCAGCCCAGCCATCGCCTTGTCCCGGAGTTCTCCATGGAGGACAATTCGTCCACCTTCTACGTCTCCCCCTGTGCCAAGGGTCTCCTTTAGCTGGCGCGCGAGTTCTCTCAGCCATGATTCATCCTTGGTAGGTCTGTGCGGCTCGACGACCGTCACCTCTCTTCCAGAGTGGTGATGAGTCTCCCGCCTTATGACGAAATGTTCAGACTCCTTGTCGATGTGTTTCAGGATATCCTCGAAAGTGAGATCTTCGCTGCTCATACGATACCTCTCCTATGCCTCAACCATCTGGTGCGAGTGTTCGGTCATGTGATGGTAGTGTTCGGGCGGCATGAAAGACTGGAAGGCCCGGTCAACAACCTCGCTCAGTGCTGGGTGAATGTGCATCATGTCCCTTATCGGCCGGTAAGTCTGCTCAGGCGTGTACATTAGTGGGATTATCTCGTGTATTAGAGTGGACGCTTCGGGCCCGATAATGTGGGCTCCGAGGATTCTCTCGGTTTCGGCTTCCACGATCACCTTCACGAAATAGTCTTTGACGTTCAACGCCTCTCCCTTAGCCGTGTCCTCGTATTTGTGATGACCGATGAGCACCTTGTCCGCTCCAAACTTTGCTATCGCTTCCTGCTCTTTCATCCCAACCCCCGCAATCTCAGGATAGGTGAATATGGCATGGGGGACTGCATGATAGTCCACCTTGACCTTTCTTTTGAGAATCGCGTTGTAGTATACTATGGCTGATTCGTAGTTTGCGACGTGTTTGAACAGAAACTTTCCATCAGCGTCTCCTAGCGCCCATATGCCCGGCTGGGAAGTCTCCAGATACTCGTTGACAGCGATCCATCCTTGAGTTGTCGTCTTTATTCCCGCCCTCTCGGGATGAAGAATGTCTGTTATCGGTCCTCTTCCACTAGCGATCATGATCTCTCGTGCGGTGACCGTCACAGTCTTCCCGGTCTTCCGGTCCAGAGCAACAAGCTCCTTCATGCCCGATGGGGTCTCTCTCACCTCTTTCACCTCGTGGTTGGTGATGATGTTGATGTGCCGGCCCGATACTCTCTTTGCAAGTTCAGAGACTTCCGGCTCTTCGTCGGGGACAAACCGGGGGTTCCTTCCTATGATCGTGACTTTGGACCCCATGCATGCGAAGAAGTGGCCGAACTCTGCCGCGATGTATCCGCCTCCCACGATAGCGATGCTCTCCGGCAATTGTTTCATTTCGAAGGCTGAATCGCTAGTGTGGTAGCTGACCTTGTCGAGACCCTTGATCGGAGGTATGGTCGTCTTCGAGCCGATGCAGAGGAATATCATCCTCGACTTGATCTCAGTGCCGCTGACCTTCATAGTGTATGGTGCTGTGAATTCTGCTGGCGCGTGATAGTAGTCGATGTTTTTGGAACTGGATAGCCCTTCCCTGATCTGATCGATGTCTGTGTTGATGAGCTTCTTCATTCTCTCCATTACGAATTCGAAGCTGATCTTCCTGATCTGGATATCAATGCCGAGGTCTCGTGCCTCCTCGATCTTCCGGACCAGCTCTGCAGGGTAGAGCAGTATCTTGGAGGGTATGCAGCCCCTCGTGAGGCAGATGCCTCCAGGCTCGTCTTTATCGATGACCGCGATGCGAATGTTAGGATTCTCCTGAATCATTGGATCGACAATATTCATCGCCGATCCGGACCCAATAATGATAAGGTCATACTCTTTCATGCGAGTCGAAATAGCTCGGATGCAGATAAGCATGTGGAGAAGTGTCTGCCACAACTCTCCGGCTAGCAGGTGCCCCGAGTCGCAGGCTAAATTATGAGGAGACCAGAACAGACATACTTGGGTGGTGGGAATTGGAAGACCCCCTCACACTAGCGCTGAACCTGATGGGAACCTTTGCTTTCGGCCTCAGCGGTGGGATTCTAGCGGTTAGGAAAAAGATGGACCTCTTCGGCGTCCTCGTCCTCAGCGTGGCAACTGGGCTGGGGGGCGGAATCATGCGGGACATAATCCTCGGCCACACTCCACCTGCTACACTGAGCGACTGGAGATATCTAGCCGTCGCTGGTTTGGCAGGACTCTTGGTATTCGTCTGGTATAGCAGGGTGGTTCAACATGGCAGGTTCATCAACGCCTTCGACGCCGTCGGACTGAGCATCTTCACTGTCACCGGGACGACCATCGCAATCAATGCCGGTCTGAGCCCTGCACCCGCAGCATTGCTGGGCATGCTCACAGGCGTGGGCGGCGGTGTGTTGCGAGACATTCTGGGTGCAGAGGTCCCGCTGATCTTTCGAAGCGAGGTCTACGCGGTCGCATCAATGCTAGGAGCAATAATCATCATCGTAGCTAGTCAGACAGAGCTCTCTGGAATCCCTGCGGAGATCATCGCGGCTATTGCTACCTTCAGTCTCCGCATGGTGAGTGTTCGGAGAGGATGGAGGATTCCGATCGCTATGCCGAAACCGGACCCGACTTGCTAATAACCAACAGAACCCGGATCCAAGACCTTGTATCTGACCACCAGGTCAGGTCCATACCTTGCAAAATTCAGCAGTTTCAGCTTAACTCCATCTTTGACACGGGCGGCTCCTCTTCCCGCAACGAGACTAATTGCGCCGGTTCCGCCCAGAATTCTGGGTGTGATAGCTACCGAGATCTCGTCCACGAGATGATGGCTGAGCATGCTCCAGTTCAAAGTCCCTCCCCCCTCAAGTAGCATCCTACGGATTCCAAGCGTTCTGAGACGTCTGAGCAGAAATGTTAGCGATACCTGCGGACCCTTTCCGCACACGAGCACAGTAACGCCCCTCTCTTTCAGCGCTTCGATTCTCTTCCTCTGTGCTGTAGACGTGACCGCGATTATGGTCGGAACGTCTCTTGCCGTTCCAACTACATAGGAGGTAAGGGGGGTCCGGGCGTTGCTATCTAGAATGATCCGATAGGGGTTGTGTCCTTTGACAAACTTCACCGAAAGCTTCGGGTCGTCCACAAGCAGCGTTCTCAGTCCTACCATGATTGCGTCGACCGATGCTCTCAATCGATGGACCCTCCTCATATCAGGGGCCGACGACATTCGGGAATCGCCGGTAAACGTGGCGATCTTTCCGTCAAGACTCATTGCAGCGTTTAGGATTACATACGGGCGGAAAGTCTGGGCGACTGGCATTATTACCGGTCATGGGTCAACAACGAGACGGCTAAAAGCTCCAACTTGGGTTGAGTACTGAAATTGTCTCAAACTGATGCAACCAGCGTTTGCTCGATGACGACTGATTAATTAGACTCGAAACCCGGCCGTCTGTGTAGGATTTGTTGAGAAGAGAGAAACACAAATATGGGGTTCTTCTCGACGATTCCCAGAAGAGTCAGCGGGCTCATCTTCGCGGGACTCTTCAACAATATCGGTATTGGATATCTCCTGGTATATCTAACAGCGTTCTTCCCTGAGATCGGAGTCAACCCGGGAATTGTCGGACTTCTCCTGGGGCTTGAGGGGGCAATGCTGTTCTTGTCCATACCACTTGGTATTCGTTCCGACAGAAGAGGACGAAAAAACATCCTCCTTGTTGGAAGTACTATCGTAGCGGTCCCTTTGGTAATGATGGCACTAACCGTGAACGTTCCAATACTCATCGTCGCTGCCCTATTGTTTGGGGTCGCTGAGTCAGCGTTCTTATCGACTTGGAACGCGATGATTGCCGATCAGACGAATCTAGCCAATCGGGACGCCGCCTTTTCCCTGTCTTTCATTGTGTCGACTGGAGGCGTGGCCTTCGGTTTCCTACTCCCGTTTTTTCTACCCTTAGTCGAGGCTCTAACTGGAATAGGTAGTGTCCCGATTCATCGGGACCTCTTGATCGTGGTTGGTGTCCTGTCCCTGTTGACACCGGCGATTGTCTACACTATTTTCAAGAACTATAAGGAGACGGTTAATCCAGGAAAGCTGATCAGAGGCCCAAACTTCCGACTACTCCTCAAGTTCTCCGGAATAAATGGTATCATAGGCCTCGGTGCCGGGTTCATCATCCCTCTGATTCCTACCTGGCTCTTCCTGAAGTTTCAGCTATCGGACACAGTGAGTGGACCCGTCCTTGCCGTTTCCAGCCTTACAATCGCGATGGCCGCAGTGTTGAGTCCTCGAATCTCCGGGAGACTCGGAGTGCTTAGAGCAATTCTAACGACCCAGGGGCTCTCTACAGCGTTCATGCTGAGCCTCGCCCTCGTTCCCATTGCAGCCCTGGCTATCGGCCTGTACATCATTCGCGCAGCCCTGATGAACATGGCATCACCTTTGATAGATTCGTACCTGATGGGAATAATGACACAGGAAGAGAGAGGCCTCGCGAGCGCAGTAAACACGGTTATCTGGAGACTGCCAAACAGCGTCAGCACAATAATCGGGGGTGTCATCCTTGCCGCAGGAATATTCGACCTGCCATTCTACCTAGCAACAGCTCTCTACGTGTCCGCCATCGGCTTGTTCTACAGCCAGTTCAAGAACATACATCCAAACAGCTAATCCGAGAATCTATGAACTGCCAGAGCTTGGACCTGGGGCGCGCCTAACCCGGGGCATTTCGTTATGCATATGGAAGAAACTGTCAAGCTCTCAGACTGCTCTAAACCGATTCTTCCAGAATGGACTACTCCTTGTGCTGTAAAGGCTTAGGTCAATTCATTGTATTCGTCCAAAACGTAAAAACTGGGAAGCTATCAGCCCAGTTCAAATGCCGCTTGCCAAGAATCACGAAGGGTGGTGATACATACATATGAAAAAGGTCATTCCACTGATCATTATCGCTCTGCTCGCTATTCCAGCCTCGGTGACTTTCGGTAGCACTCGGAATGTAGCAAACGTGGTCAAACCGTCTATCGTTCTGGTCCATGGAGCCTGGGCCGATGGCTCAAGCTGGAGCCGAGTAGTCGGCCTCCTGCAAGTCCAGGGCTACACTGTCTATGTGCCTCCGAACCCGCTGCGTGGACTTGCCTCAGACTCGGCCTATATCGCAAGCTTCCTCCAGACCATCACTGGCCCAATAATCTTGGTCGGCCACTCGTATGGGGGCGCCGTAATCACCAATGCTGCTACAGGAAATCCAAACGTGAAAGCGCTGGTATACGTAGACGCCTTCGCGCCTGATGAGGGAGAGTCGCTGGCATCGCTCTCCAGCGTCCCGCCTCCACCCGGCCAATCACCATCATGCCTCGCGGGAGACCCGAGCCAAGTATTCAACTTCGTACCGCTGACCGGGGGAGACGTCGACCTGTACATCAAACCGAGCCTCTTCCCATCGTGCTTCGCCAACGACCTTCCACCCAATGAAGGCGCGGTACTAGCATCTACTCAACGCCCACTCACACTTAGCACAGGCTCGCAGACATCAGGAGTACCCGCGTGGAAGACAATTCCATCATGGTACCTCGTCGGAACCATCGACAACGTCATTCCAGCCTTTGCACAACTCTTCATGGCCCAACGCATCAACGCCAACATCATCCAGGTCAGAGCGTCGCATCTGTCAATGATCTCTCACCCCAACGCGGTCGTCGGTTTGATAGATCAGGCAACACTTTCCATCCAAGGAAGTCTCAACGCGAACTCAGAACAAACTCTCGCAGCAGCTACAGCCTAGAAATAGCACAACGAAACCTGTCCGGGGAACGAAGGCTTCCAATGGCTCTCGCATCTGCATCAGACTGATGGGGTGCGAGACCTTTTCTTTTTGGAATACTGGACTAGGGCTGCCGTCCGCAGCGCGCATTCGAGGCCACTCCTAGTTACTTGGCTTCCAGGGCTTTGACAAGCTCTTTGGCTGTGGCGGCTCCCTCATGCCTTAGTCCGTTCACGTAGAACGTTGGGGTCCCGTTCACTCCACTCCGGACTCCGCCATTGAAGTCCTCCTTTATCCTCGACTGATGCGTGTGCTGGGATAGGTCGTGTTGAAACTTTTGAGTGTCCAGTCCGAGTTTCTTCGCAAATCCAAGCGCCACATTCGGATCTCCAAGTGTGCCTTGGTGTTCGTAGAGAAAGTCGTGCATCTCCCAGAACTTTCCTTGGACATTGGCAGCCTCAGCGGTCTCCGCAGCATTCAGTGCGTGCTCGTGGATTCGGGTCAGGGGAAAGTTTCGGAACGCGAATCTGAGTTTGTAGCCTAACTGTTTCTGTACCTTCTTCACTTCCGGATAGGCTGCCCCGCAGTACGGACACTGGTAGTCGCCATACTCTACCAGAGTAAGCGATGCTGCCAAGGGTCCTTGTATGTGGTCGCGTCCCGGATCGACTGGAACTACGAGCCGAGCAGTCTCCGGTTCCTCTTCTACTGTCTCGAGTCTCGTCTTGCCGGTTGTTCTACGCGGGACAGTTTTTGTTGCTGCCAAGAGCTTTGGATCTAGCCTTGTTCAGCCGGCGGGTTTCGATTCAGATTCTCCAGTGCTAGA
>MNDT01000025.1 GCA_001915065.1 archaeon 13_2_20CM_2_53_6
CTTCTCACGTCGCGCAAGAACCGACGAGGAATTTGACTCAATCGGCGAGGCCTTTGCAACTGGAAAAACTCCAACGGGAGCGCCAGCAGCGATTTTCAGCCAAGGACTAGCAACGATAAGTCTACCGGAACTTCAAGCCCAGATTCGACAACTCCCGAAAAACTTGAGATCGAGGTGCGGAAACGAGCTAAGGAAACATTCACCGGGATCGAACCGATTAGAGCAAGTGTAGAAGAAGCATACCACAACATTGCGATAATCGGTAAAGGTGAATCAAGATACGGGACCCTTCCTACTATTGGGTATCCCGATTTCGTAGCGCTGACCGAAGGAAAGCCGATTCTGATCGAAGTCAAGAATAGCGCAAAAGAGAACACGACCGCAGATGGGTTCCAAGCATCATTCTACAACTCACTAGGTAAGACGGTCGGGGTTGTGATCCAAGATCTTACAGTCAACAACGGAATGGTTGAGTCTCAACCTCGAATGGCCCTAGAACAGGACGCCCAAGCTCTAATCGTGTATCCTCGCCTCAAAACCTGGAAACGGGTAGACGAAGCCATTGATTTGAGCCCCGAAGTGATTCAGGGGGTCTGGACAGCTAAACAACTGGGAGTAATGGGAAAATCACCCGAGACCGACTGCTCAACTCGTTGTCCGCATCACAGATTCGGAATAGAGCTTCCGATTGGGAACATAGAGAACGCGACGCCTTTGCCTTTGATATTCGCCAGACGCACCGTGAGTCTTGGCGGCGATCTCGATCACCATTATCTTCGCAACTACCTAGCGAAAGTCGCTCCTAGCTTGATGCAGATTATCTGGGACATCCACTTCGGCGGCAAAGTACCGAAGGACTACGAAGAGAGGCTCATGGACATGATCCGAGAAAAGTTTGGCTTCGACGAGGAAACTGTCAAGAAACTGTTGGCTAAGCCCAACGAAAGAACACGCGACCCTAGACAGGAAGAAATCCACAAAGAAGAAGCCGCAGACATCGAACCATGGGAGAAACTTCTTCCCGAGAAGATTCTCAACAGCATCTATGCGACAGCTCAAGGGTACGGAAACAGAATCTACGGTCTGCCCCGAGAGAGTGCTCGGGTCGTTCGCAAAGCATCAGAGAAGTTGCGATGATCACTTTCGGATTCGATATCGAAACGACCGGGCTTGACCCTTTCCAGAATGAAATAATCACGATTCGGTACAGAAGAGGCGGCGACAACTTCGTTTGGAAGAGTTGGGATTATGGCAGCGGGAGCGAGGCGGAGACTAGAATCATCCTCGAGTTCTTGGACAAGTGGCAGCACATTCCACGGAAGCTGAAAGGCGGCCAAGGAGATGTTTTCGTGGGCTTCAACGTCGAAAAGTTCGACGTGCCGTTCCTGCTAGTCCGAGCTATCCGACTTGGAATAGGTGGACGGTCTGGATGGCCAGACACCGAACTCTGGTGGAATATCGCAGGACACCCGTCATATCTTGACCTCTACCAGCTACTAGGTGACCACTTGATGGGCTTCGAAATGGAGAAAATGCATGGTTGGAACCTTTGGCGAGATAACTGGAAAGCAAGTCCCAGAACTCTACGCACACAGGCAATACTCTATTGTCGAACAATACGTCAACGACGAACTCGCTAGTCTGGAGAAGACTTACGAAGCTGTTCTCAAGGAGCCGTTCTACAAGACTCTGCTTGAATTGAGAAAGAAAGCCGATTGAGCCCTCGGTGAAGCGCGGAAAGTTGCCCGAATCCGAGTTGTCCGTACAACGACGAGAGTACAAATCTGCTGCTAAATTGGCAGCGGGTTCTTTTGTAATCCTCACTGCTCTTCCCCTTACGGCCGCGGGGGTTTTTCTCTTAGGCTGGTTTGGATTGCTGATCGGTCTGATTTTCGTTCCTGTGCTGCTTGTCCTTTTTCCACTAGGATGCTGGAGAACACTTCTGGTTATTGCCGCGGACAGAGTTTTTCGACTGGTGATTCTTCCGCCGCACCAGGACGTTCTTCTAAGACGATTTCGTGTTCCTTTCTCGACTCAATCGAAATATTTTCTGAGTTCTCCCAGTTTTCCAAACAACATCCTCTGGCGTATGCTTCAGACGGGTTCGGTAGTCTTTCTCTTTGCCTCGACCGCAACGCCTCTGTTGGCAACGATCAGAACTCCGACGATTGAAGAGGACTGGTTTTTCGGTCTGGCTCTGGTCGCTCTTTGTCTTGTTATGCCCCTGATTGCCTTGCTCTGGCTTTACGAAGATTCGGGGGTCAGAGCTTACAATAAGGAATCTGGAACAGTTTCCAAAGTAGGGACGTGGATTCAACAGTTTGTCTTTGGAACGGGAGTCGCGACATCGTTCTGGAAATTCACTCAGACTATCCAGGGTGGAACGATTGAGCAGATCTCGTTAGCTACAATATTATTTCTCATTCTTATTCCGCCCTGCCTCGTAGTCACGGTAGTCTTCCACAGGAACCTTCAACCCATGTTCGTAAAGCGTTTCCGGATGTCTTCATCATCGGGCTTCTTGGCCCAAAGAAATGTTGACTTCCGCGACCCTGAGAATCCCGGATAGACCCATCGAGCCCGGTTTACGAAGAAATCTCAATACCGTTTCGGGCCGATAAGACCCAGTTTCAGCCTTCGCAGAGCCTTGTCTGGAAAGAAATCGAGAGGAAGCTGGAAGCCAGAAGGTACAAGAAATGACGGGTTCAACCCAAGCGACCGCCCAGTTCGCGCTGTGATCCGTTCTCTAGGTTCGACTTTTAGCTTCCGCAAATTGGGCGAGTGAGAATTTCTTCTCTGCAAGTTGGACATTGGCATCGAGGGTCTTCACAGTTCACGGGTTACGCGGTGACGGGTTTTCGTTTCTTCGGGAATGGGAGATGGAGAGCACGCCGTCTATGAACTTCTGGCCGACCAGGAACCTATTGGAGTCGATCGAGTTCATCATGCCAGGCACGGAATATCCATGGCATACTCCTGGCGCAGTATTGTATACCTGACAGGTGCGTGTTCTATGTCAACTCTGAAGTAAGTGCCAGAGACTGCCATAGATCATAGTCTTTCGACTACGATATTCCCACACTGTTTGCAGAGGAAACATCGTCCACCCCACCGGAAGGTTATCTCATGAGTTGTGGCCTTACAACAGTTCCAGCACCATACTTGGACCACACGCGCGTGGAACTCGTAACGATCAGCTTCCATGATCTGGGCTGAGGATAGGCTTCCTTATCTCAAGGAGAGAGAAGCGAATGGCCGGATGATCGACTTGATTAGGGCCTATTTCGACCCATTCTCTCAAATCAGAGGGTTTTCGATTGATGCTGAGTTCTCACACCAGAATGGCTTGTTTCACAGGACCGTATGATCCTACTTCTCGTTATCTCCAACAGGTTTTGGGGTATCGCCAGGATGAGGCTTAGGAAAATGAGTTAATTTAGTAATGCCAGTTGACTACTCTTTTATCCTCACAAATGATTGACCATTCCTATTAGATACGTTATGGAACGAAGCAAGAGACGTATCTACCGACCTCAACCTACGACAATACGGACTGCAAGAGACTCGCTCTTCGGGACAATCCTGGCCAACAGGATTCTGCTGATCTGGATACGCTAGACTAACGAGTCTCCGGCCAGTCGGCCAGAGGGGTTTCACCGTTTCTTTTCCCGAGAGTGAGGCTACCATCGGAGACTGGGGCCTGTTTGCCCTGAACCCGGAATACTATGGGTCCATGAATCTTGAGCCGCGACGACCAGCTAAGCGGCGATGCGAACTAGTGCGACCATCGGGACATGGAGACTACTGGTATGACGCTCGAGGTATCCTCGATTCCCGATATGCCTTCGATTCGTGATAGGAGGAACCAGTAGATATTGTGGGAATCGGGTTCGAGGAGCTTTCTTTCCACCTCTGCCACCGCCAGGATGTCGTATTTGCCCGGGACTATGTGGACTTCCTTTATCTCCGGAACCTTCCAGAGATCCTCCGCGACCGCTTTCTCCTTGCCAAGCTTTGTCGAGAGATAGATGAATGCGCGGACGTACCTCTTCATCTCGTCCTTCGGGTGATAGTGTTCCATCGTAATCAACTTCGGATCGGGTGAGAACAAATCCACTATGTTATAAGCTCGCTAGACTCAGACTAGGTCTGGTCGAGTAGTAACGATGACCAACCAATACCGGTATCGCTCTCGTGATTAGCTTCTAACAGAGCCGAGCTCTAAGGCGAATTCTGTAAGGCGAAATTTTTGGCGATCTCCCAACCAGAGAGACATTCCCGATTTCAGCTTCCTAGCTCCCTTAGACTGCTGCTTGCGCCGGGAATACGGGGCCACACACTTCTCTTCACTGGTTTCCTGACACTGCTCTTCGGGGCAGCATATGTCGGCGGTGCTCTCGGGCTCTCCAACGGCACATGGACGGTTGTCTTCGGTATAGGGGCATGCTCGCTGGCATCTCCTATTGGATTTATCAAGCCGGCTCCGTGGAGGCGCTACCTATACTGCCTTATTTCATCGGCATATTCTACGCTTGGATACTGTCTCAGGCCTACTTCATCGCGAATCCAATCACACATGCCATGGTAAAGTTCGAGAATCAGCTGATGGGTCAGGGCATCTTCAAGAAACTCGCAAGAACACTAGGGATCGCGATTCTCTTCCTTCCTATTGCCCCCCTTGGCTTCGGCGTGTGGGAAATATCCAGCTGGGCCAAGCAGAACTATGCGAACATCAATGGGGCGGATACCTACATTCTTGCATGGGCGTTGATAGTTTCTCTCCTGCTTGTCGCAACGTACTCCATCATGGTAATGTGGGGCTGGAAGAACATCAAGAATCACAGGCCCCAAGTAGCCGTCTTTGCGGGGGGAACCTTCGTGATCGTATGGGCATACCTTCTCTATAGAGCGGCGACAACCCTTATGGCAGCTATAACACAGAACCAACCCTCACTTCCAATCATCGACATCGGGCTCATGGTAATCTCAATCCTAGGTGCCATGCAGACTTTCGCCCGCAAGACGGTCAAGATGGCCGATCGACGCTGGAGCCAGGCTCTCCCATTCCTTGTCTTTTCGTTTGGCTCAGTCTATGCAGTAGCCCAATATTATTTCATACTCCAGGGCGGACTGACTCGCGCCGGCCTCTCAGCCCTCGTCAACGGTACCGTTTTCGCTGTCGGCACGCTAACCCTGATGCTACTAATTAGAAGGCACCTTAAGATTCCAAGTGTCCCATCCTTCGCGCAATCAAACCTGCCTAATAGAGAGGAGACTGTGTCTACTGAGGAACCCCCAGTGGCTGCGCATGAGAGTGACGAAAAAGAAACTACGGACGCACAGGTTTCAGACGCGAACCAGGACACTCCAACTGACGAAAGCGGTTCCAGAGCAAAAGACATCGAAGAGGCCGGATCTGACTCAAGCGAAGCTTCCCAATGGGAGACTTAGCGTTCGGTTTCTTGCTGGAAGATTCTTCTACTACTAATCGCTCCTGCAACCTGTCATGTCGACTGTCCAGCTAGCCCAGATCAAGATCGACTCGAAGACAAGCGCGATTCAGTCTGAGCTGAGAATAGGCCACCTCAGAATTCCTCTACCGAACAGATTTCCGATAAGCCCAGAACGAAACGCGTTGAAGCCAGCGGGCGTCAAGGAGCCACTACCAGGCGAGGTTGCAGTATTGGCTCGCCTAGCGCCACCGGAGACAGTCAAGAAGATCCTAACGCAAGAGGAAGCATTGAAGTCAATGGCTAGGTTCCTTTCCAAGGAGACAACGGCCGATGCTGTACGAATGCTCTACCTTGCATTCAAAGGAGGAGCAGTGATAAACCAGACACAGGATCTGAAGACCATCCTCGACCTTCAATATCTCGCCGGGCTAGACATCATCACGGTCCAACACTCGCTTAACATTTCTCTTGACGACTACGAGTCTCACCTACACTTTGCCGAGCGATGGGCCGACGAGCGAGGAGTGGACAAACCGATCATGCCTATCATCCAAGCCTCAGACAACAAAGAAACCGCGGCGAAGCTGCTTGCGCTAGTCGAAAAGCGCGAACCGTCAATGCTTGGATTCGACCTCCGAGGCGGATTCTACTATCACGCACTGCGAGGCATAGAGGATTTCAAGAAACGAAAGCCCGAGATCTGGGTCCATGCGTTCCAGACGCCCCCAAAGATCCGATTCGGCCGTGGACTGCTGACTTGTAGCGAAGGCATGGTGCTTCCCATGTTCGGGATAGACAGCTTCTCCAGGTGGATCGTCCCACCACCGCCCACCCCATTGACCAAGGAGGTCATCAATGTTTTCGACCGCAAAGGCTGGGGGAGTCTGAAGAAGAAAGACTACGAGGCGATAAGAAAGAACACAACGAGCTGCAACTGCGCCGTCTGCCAAGGAAAAGACCTGGAGCCATTCTATGAAGGAAAAGTCCTAGACGTTCTCGCTCGGGCAAAGGTTCACGATCATCTGTCGCAGAGGAAGGAGCTAGAGGCTGCTAGAGACTCGATTAAGAAAGGCGAATTCCTCTCTTTGCTGAACACAAAAGAGTACCCACGAGAGTTTCTCAAACAGATTCCAAAGGATGAAGAGACCACTCCGTGAGCGGAAAACAGCTAAGAAGGTCGCGACGGCCGCAGACAGTTTGAACGAGGAGGTGCTCGAATGTACTGCTTGAAGTGTGGGGCACAGCTACCAGATGACGCCGTTTTCTGCTCCAGGTGCGGAGCAAGCCAGTCCAGCCAGGCGAAGATGACTCAACAAAGCGGCGGTTACGCCAATCCTGTTCAAGTCCTTGCGCCTTCGACAGCGACATCTTTGAAGTGTCCTAGTTGTGGAGCCCCTATAGCTCCCAAGTTTGGGGAGATGATAATCACGTGCGAATACTGCGGAAGCAGTGTCACACTCGGAAGCTCCGGATGGGCGAATATTCAGAAGCAGACGATGCTCCCGTTGAGAATCCAGACCACTGACGACATATCTGCCCGAGTCAGATCGATGATGGACACAGGATTACTCCATAGGCACTTGCAAGAGTCGTCTAACCTAGAGGAGATGAACTTGTCAGTGGTTCCTTACTGGTTAGTAGCGGCCTCGGCAAGAACCTCGCTAATAGCGACGGACATGGTGGCCGAAGGCGCGACTGTCGCGACAACCGCGGCTCTGTTCGGAGTCATGGCCGGAATGGGCGGTGGGCGAAGGGGAGGGTTCGGCGGGCCCTTGCTAACTGGTGCGGTGCTCGGATCCATGATGGGAGGCGGCATGGGTGGGGGAGGCCAACGGAAGGCGATGCAGATGGATGATAATTACAACTTTCCAATAGTCGCATTGAAAGCTCTGACTTCATACCAGCCCCACGACTACCAGTTCTCCCTCCAAGATAGAACCCTTTTTGACATATCACAATATCCTAAGGGCATCAAGGTCCTGAACGGCGATATCAGCGAGGACTCGGCAAAATACCAAGCGAAAACACTGGTTGATGAGCTTCAGTCACAAAAGGCGCACGCGAAATATCATATGATTCAGCAAATACAATCGCAAGTGGATGTCTCTGATACGGAACTATTGCATGTTCCAATCTGGTTTGTAAGGTACGATCACAAAGGCAACAAGATCGTCTTGGTCATTGACGGAAATTCTGGAAGCGCAATCAACAGCATCGGACTTTAGCATAGGGCTTGACCCTAGACTACTGGGTTCTTCATCCGCCGGGGGCACGGCCATGAAGCAACTCTCTACAGTTGTGACAAATGCCGAGTTCTCGATCCTTCGGATCTTCTAGTTGTGCTCCACATCTTCTACATCTCTTCCCCTCGTGGTTAGAGCGCAATCGATGGCCCGTATGATAGAAGTTAGGATACTGCACCATCGGATACCCAATACGAGTCGGGGTGAAGTGGACCCCACAAGGCACCGAAGGTGGCGGACACGGGCAAGTGCAAGCTCCCATGAGATATCAAAGAGTGTTCTTGGCCTTCCACGATAAGAGGATTAGATGGAGGGTAGACTCGACCCTCTAAGCCCGTTTGGAGAATGAAGTGCGGCCGCCGGGATTCGAACCCGGGTTCCCGGCTATCTCCTCATGAGGATGGGAAGCCGGTGTCATAGACCAGGCTGCCCGCCAGCTCTCCGAGACAAGCTAGTCCCAGGCGCTGACTCTGGACCACGGCCGCCAAACATGGCCGTTCGACAAACCACTTGTAAGTCTTACTTAGTACGATGATGCGAATAGACCAGCTGGTGAGGTCCCTCGACAAGCAGAGTGGGCAACAGGTTGACACAGGAGGATTATGTTGACAGTTGCTGGAAGTTATGCGGTGCTCTGGATCGCGTTCCCTCGGTATCACTCTCAATCTGAGGATATCCAGATGCCAATTCGAGTATCGTGACCAGCAATGCCTACTACGCCGCAGTTCTCTATAGAGTAATCGTGAATTTTCGGCTGTTTCTAGAGTCGAAACCGGATGGTCGAAATCGCTCAGAACTTGCGCCGCGTAGATTCTCCACGCCAGACTTGGCACATGAACGCCCGGGTTCGGACGAGGGTTAGAACTTCCCTATCGGCAACGTTTGCGCATATGCTAGATCGCCGGAGAACTCGCTCATCCGGAGAAGCCTGACTGTCTGCTCCGCCCGTAAGTACCCCTCGGGAGACCGTGTGTGGAAGCAGCACCTGAGAAATAAGCTGAGTAGTATGAGTCTAATACGAGATCTAAGTCGGAGGACGTTTGTCGGCTTCCTTGTAGCACTGTCATTGATCGGTGTCGTTTTTCTCTCCTCAAATGCGACTGCTTATGGTGCCACAACGGCTGGAAGCGGCTCCACCCAACTCGCACAGTTCAGCTGCAGCGATTGGGACTGCACTAACTATGTCTATCCCGGTACCTTGTCCCTCGGGAGTAATGGTACTGCGGAGATCAGGCAATCGAACACGGCGTGCGGATGGACAGGCAGCTACTATGATAGTCTGATAAGAGGCACCCCGCCCCCCGCGCAGGGACCGACACAGGGAACGCCGATCAACTCGAGTCTCTCCTCGGTTTCGGTACAGGTTAGGTTCCTGAGCCGGACATTGAGCAGTTCTAGCTGTGAAGAGTATCACCTGTTTGTCTCATTGTACTTCCGGCTGTCTCGGAGCGTGACACTCTACTGCCATGATGATGGGGTGACGGAAACCTCGAACTATCTTGATACCCAGGTGAGGCTTGACAATGTCAATGATGTTGACCAGCCACAGCCTTCCAGTCCTACCTATTGCGGCTCAGGCGTAGGGGCCTGGGGCTGGAGCAACAATGTGCTCTCGCTATCTCCGGGTCAGGCCGGCATATTGACGGCTAATGCTACGACCCAGTGCCAGCAGGCCGAAACAGCGTGGAGTATCTCCGGAACATCATGCACGCTGACTGGCATAGAGATAGGAACCGAAGGCTACGGGTTCTCCTCACTGGATACGAACTGGTTCAATGTAACCTACACTTACTCGAACTCGCAGCCTCCTCCCTCACAACCGCCCAACACTCAACCGAACAATGGCGGAACATGTGTCCTATGCGAGTTTACACGTTTGCCTTCGACGCCATCAATTCTTTACATCGCGATCTCTGTCGGCGGAGCTATCAGCTTTGGTATCCTCCGTGCCAGAGCCCGCGCCTATAGTCGTCGGCACTCGCCCGCGGCTTCGGGGTAACAGCAATTCTGGCATTCTTCCTCCTCACCTTTCTGTCACGATTGATACTGATATGCCGAAACCGATAATCAAAGGCGACGTCAGGGTTCTCCGCCCCATGGAATACGAGCAGCTCTGGAAGGGAGCCCGGAGTCAGGAGAACCAGACCCGGCTCGACGCGTTGCTGCTCACAGGGCTCCGTTACGTTGAGGCACAGCGTCTACAGGAAAACCCGGACTGG
>MNDT01000066.1 GCA_001915065.1 archaeon 13_2_20CM_2_53_6
CTGTATCAGCAACAACAGCATGGAATGCGGATGCAAACTCTCCGTCTTCGAAGTAGACGCTGCAACACAGGAATATTTCAGGTCCGTGAATAGGAAGCCGATGTACGAGGTTCACGCGGGGACAAAAGCACGCTACAAAGATGAGTATGACATCGAGCTGGACAAGCTTGTGCCCGAGGTAGCCGAACCGGGGAACGTGGACAAGGTGAAGGCCGTCGAGGAGGTGGAAGGCACTCCGATCGACGAAGCGTTCATCGGTTCTTCAACCAACGGTCGCTACGAGGATCTACTTGTGGCGGCCAAAGTCTTGAAGGGTCACAAGGTCAACCCCGACACGCGTTGCGTAGTCACGCCAGCATCACGACACGTCTTCGAACAAGCAATCAAAGAGGGACTCGCAGAAATCTTCCTCCAATCGGGAGCGGTCTTCACCAACGCTACATGTGGTGCCTGTGTCGGAACCCATCTAGGCGTCCTCGGAGAGAATGAGGTCTGCATATCCTCCTCGCCCCGAAACTATGTGGGACGAATGGGAGCCATAACGGCAAAGATCTACTTATCATCACCCGCAACCGCCGCTGCGTCGGCGATCGAAGGAAAGATCGCGGATCCAAGGAGATACCTATGACTGCTCCGACAGTTCTGAGGGGCCGGACGTGGGTCTGGCCTGATGATGTGAACACAGACATCATCATTCCGTTCCGATTCAAAGCTCGGACTAACGATCCTGTGGAGATGGCCAAGTATTGCATGTACGGCTTCGATCCCGAATTCTACAAGAAAGTAAGACCGGGAGATCTCTTCGTGGCGGGCAAGAATTTTGGAGGCGGCTCAAGCCGAGAACAGGCACCCGTCGCTATCAAATATTCGAACGTTGTTGCCGTGGTTGCCGAGAGCTTCGCGCGAATCTTCTATCGTAACTGCTTCGCTATCGGCCTGCCCGCGCTGGAGGTGCCGGGAATATCCAAACAGGTCAAGCAGTTCGACGAGATCGAAGTCAACCTCCAAGACTGGTCCGTCAAGACCCGAGACGGCAGTGTTCACACTGCAGTGAAGGTACCCGAGTTCCTCCGAGGACTAATGCGAGAGGGCGGGCTGGTGGAATTCTACAAGAGACACAAGAGTTTTCCTTGGGAAAAACTCCAAGCAGTTCCGGCCTGAGCTTACGATAATCGGTTTCTCGTAACTAACCGTCTTTGAACCGCTTCCGCGAATGACTCCTTAAGGTCTAATTACCCGTAAGACGTTCTGTGTCTATTATGGAACTGGTCAGCTCGGATTTCAAGTCGATTGTTGAAGAGATGCGAGCCAAGGTGGCTGCCGCAAAGGATCCAAATCAAACCATGGCCACAGTCAGAGCAGACGCAAAACTTCTGGGCCAGCAGTATCAGGAAGCCAAGGTCAAGGACTTCAAGATCATATCAGACGAGCCGGCTCCCAGCGGAGGGACTGACAAGGGTCCAACACCCCTCGACTTCTTCGCAGCCTCAGTCGGATTCTGCGAGAACGTCATGTTCACGAGGCACGCAGCACTCCACGGCCTTGAATTCGACTCTCTAGAGACATCTGTCCGGGGACACTGGGACCGGCGAGGACAGTACGAGATAGACGGAATTAGTCCATCCTTCAAAGACATGACAGTCGAGACGAGGGTCACGACGAAAGCTCCAGTCGAGAAGGTAGTCCAGGTAGCGAGGATCACTCACAGAACATGTCCCATGCACGCAACAATAGCAAAAGCGATGCAGGTCACCGATAAGCTGTTTGTAAATGGACAGGAAGTCCCGATCTAGCCAGCGACGGGTCCACTCCAGTTCCGATCTGTCACCAGTCAACAATCGGAGCGATTAGACCGCGGGAACAGATTCTTCCTCTATCGAGGATACTAGCGGTCGAGCGGTCCCTCTCGACTCTTCAGGCAGTCTTGTGCCCTTGAAGAGAAACCAGAACGTTACGATAGCCGAGACGTAGAGCACGGTGGCAACGTAGAAAGGCAGGGCCAACAGACCAAGCCCAATCCAGATCGCGCCAACCGTCGAGCTAAGCGCATTCGGGAGTCTCCAGAGGGAGGCGCTGACCCCAGATGCCATTCCCCTCTCGTCCGGAGAGACGAGACCCATTATCAGAGACTGCGAAAGTGGGTTCGAGAGATTCATCAAGAACACTCTCACGGTGTAGACAGACGCGGCTATCCCGAAAGTGGGAGAAATCGGAACTACAGCCATGAACACAGTGGAGAGACCTTGGCTCAGAACGATGGCCTGTATGAGCCCAAACTTGCTCGCGAGCTTTGGAGAGAGAAAAACAGCCACTGCGGTGAGAATGCTTGAGAATCCCAGTACTGGCGCGCTGACCTCGTCGGTCACTCCATAGGCGTGGAAGAACCAGTTGGCCATCAGAGGAACGAAGAGGCCTGCCCCGACGGCTATCATGACGCTATATGTGCTGAACCTGATCAGGACCCTTGCGGATTTTCGTGGGAGAAAACCTCTCGTCCCCAATTGAGTTTCGGCGGCGTGTCTAGGTGTCTCTGTTATTCTCAGAATGAGCGGGGTTACCGAGAGACCGAGCAAGCCTACGATCAGGTACAGGGCCACGTGTGCCTGTGCAACATTCAGCCCTAACGATTGTAGCGGAATTACAGATGAGACGGCGAAGCCTCCCAGTGCTCCCGCAATCCATCCAAGGAACGCGATGAGTGAGAAGGCGAGCGTCCTCTTTTCGTCTCCGGCCTTGTCGGCAAGTAATGCGCTCCCGGACACTGCGAAGGCTGCTTCGCCAATTCCCTCCACCGCAGCGACTAGGAGAACCAGCGCCAGATTGGCTGTCAGTGCGAATCCGATTAGGCTGAGGCTTGCGGCAGTATTCCCGAGAACGAGCATCCTCCGCCTACCATACCTGTCCGCGAGTATGCCGAGGGGAAAACTGGTGACCACTAGCGATATGGCCATGACGCCGATGGTGACGCCCATCCAGAAGTTGGATAGTCCTTGAACTTTCGGGAGGAAGAAAGAGAGGTCAGTGTAGATGAAACCGAACACAACGCTTGGAATGAAGCTGAGATAGATGAGGAGGCGGGCCTCCCAGGGTATGCTCCTATAATCGCTGAATATTGAAGGCAGAGAGTTCCCAGCCCATAATCAGACCGGCTAAAGGACCGGCTCTCTCAAAAGGATGTTTCTGCAGGCGGATGGGCACTCATTCTATGCCATGCTTTGAGTCTGGCTTTCCAGAGCGTAGAAATAACGAGAGGCGAAGACCTCCTGAAGGGAATCTGCGCGTCTCGATATGGGCCTAGAGAGGTGAGATGGTATCTTGCTTCGAAACTGGTTAGCCCTTCCAGAGACCTATCGCTCCCCCGGCGAGAAAGGTGACCGAGGATATCGGTAACAGACTAGCCAGCCCAACAGCTTGACTAGCAACCGGTTGTGCGCCGTTGAAGACGCTGTAAATTGTACTTGCTGAGGGAACACTCCAAGCAAGGTTGAGGTAGCCGGTGACCACGAGCAGGACGACCAAAGCCACGATGGCCAATGCTAGTTTGAGGACTCTCTTGATAATGACTCCTAACAGAATACCTATGATAAAGGTAGTAACAGAAACTACTGAGGTTATGGTGGTCAGATCGAGGCCAGTCGCCATTCAGAACATAACAACCTGTCCAACTCCAACTATAATAGTTTGGGGAAAGAATGCTGGTAAATGCGATACTATCTCGAAGATGCCCATTCCACAAAGTCCAGGTTCTGCGCTGTGCCCGCCTATGGCAAGATCCCGCCGATTCTTGCCTGCTCTATGAGCCCCGGCTTCTTGGAGAAGATTCCTGCAGTAATCTCCAAGGCTCTCTTCATCAGTTTCCTGTTCTTCTGCATCTTCCTCAGTGCGCGCCTGTTCAGCCGTTTTACCAGCCAGTTGCTGCTGAGCGCGTACGTTGCGGTATAATGCGCATGCTGGCCAATCACATCCGCAAACATCTTCCGACTGGTCTGGTATGCAGCCAACTTCGCCGCGGAAGTATCTCCCGCCTTGATAGCGTCAGATATCACTTCAGCGAGCACTATAGCATCCTGTAGTGAGAGGTTCACGCCTTGCCCTGCGTGGGGATGGATGGTGTGGGCCGAGTCGCCGAGTAGAGCAACCCCATTGCTCACCCACGGGTCTACTCTGACGTAACTTGGTGTGAAGTAGGCGATCTTCGTCCATGCCTCGACAGCTCCGAAAGCTCCCTCCAACTCAGGAGCGGCTTCCGTCACCTCGCCCCTGAACTGTTCAACCCCCTGCCTCTTCAGATCGTCAAACCGGCGCTTTCCAACGCAGTAGAAGATGTAGCTTGCATCGGGACCCGCGGGCATTATCCCCAGCATTTTTCCCGGCGCCTGGTATTGCCTTGCTCGGTCTTTCAGCTCCGAGACTGGTCCAACGAGTCCAACGAGGAAGGAGTCCGGGTACTTTCTCGTCTTTGTCGTCGCCGCCATGACGGCTCTGACTCTGGACTGTGGCCCGTCAGCCCCGACAATCACTGAGGCCTTGATGTCTGCCGGCTCGTCCTCGACTTTGACCCGGACTCCCTGCGCGACACCGTTGTTCCACAGGATCTCGTCGAAACCCGTACTCCAGAGAGTCCGAGCCCCCATGTTCTCAGCGTTGTAGCCTAGAAGCTGCTCAACCTGGACCGCGTCTACAGTCAAAATGTAATTCTGAGGATGATCCAAGACCGAATAATCCACCTCCAGGAGGAGTTCGCGATCCCAGTCTCTCACCTCCAAGATCCTCTCAGCAGATCCCATCCGTCGAACCTCGTCGAGAATCCCAATCTTCTCAAGCGCTTCGAGACCGTTTGGCTGAAAGGTAATCCCGCGAGGGGTCGACTCAGGACCCTTCCGACGATCAAGCAGTAGGGTCGAAACCTCTCTCTTCTGCAGTTCGACGGCGAGGGCCATTCCGGCTATTCCGGCTCCGACTATGACGACGTCAGTCGTTTCCTCCAATTCTCCATGCCCCGGTCAGCCGCCCAGTCAATTGGGAATCATTAAAATCATGCTCGCCGGGGTTCCCACCCGACAATTCTTGGCTAGGATTCACGGCAAAGGCCCAGTTGAACGGATAAACCTCTACGATCCTGGAGCATCGGTTGCGCCTCACGTCTACGTCAAAGATCGGCGATACGCTGTCCTCATCGTCGATATGCTGAACGACTTCGTGTATGGCAAGATCAAATGCGACAGGGCTGTCCCGATGATTCCTCGTAGCGGCAACTTGATCGACGCGGCCCGGAGTAGCGGTGTTCCACTGCTCTACGCGAACGATTCTCACACAAGGAAGGATTTCGAGATCGAAAGATGGGGAGAACACGCCATGCGCGGTAGTAGAGGCGCGCGAGTGATAAGCGAACTCAGACCACGCAAGAGAGACGTCCAGATTCCAAAAACAACCTACAGCAGCTTCTTCGACACAAGGCTAGAACGCGAACTCAAGAGAAGCCATGATGGGAAGGGCGCGAACACTCTCATACTCTCGGGTCTGCACACCGACTGTTGCGTCAGACATACGACAGCGGATGCTTTCTTTAGAGGGTACGAGACGATAATCGCTGAGGACGCGGTGAACTCATTCACGGAGCTACAGTATCGGACAGGGCTCCAGTATCTCAAGTTCTGGTATCTCGCCGATATTCTCCCGACAAAGAAGATAGTGCGACTGTTCTAGGCAGGGTCTCGGGTCGAAGAGACCCTCGCGCGTCATAATCGACATGGACGGGGGCATAGACGATGCTCTCGCATTGATCCTCGCCCTGAGGTCTCCAGAGATAGAAGTCGCCGGGATAACGGCTGTGTCGGGTAACGTCCCGGTAGAACAGGCGGCGATAAACGCGTTAAGAGTTGTTGAACTTCTTGAGAGACCAGATGTCTGGGTTGCTGAAGGGCTGGCGCGACCCTTGGCTCGGGACCCTATTCGTGCCTTCAACTTTCACGGGAGGGACGGTCTTGGCGATTCAAATCTACCGCAGCCCAAGCTTCGCCCAACAGCCAAGACTGCTCTGAACGCGATGAGCGAAACACTCACGTCTGCCAAGAAGCATGAAGTAACGATAATCTGTACTGGACCTCTCACCAACCTCGCGTCACTTCTGATCGAGTCGCCTCATGTGAAGAGTAGGATAGAGGAGATTGTCGTAATGGGTGGCGCCTACGGGATCACCAAATACGGTGTGGGGAACGAGACTCCTGTTGCAGAGTTCAACATCTATTCAGACCCTGAGGCGGCAAAGATCGTGTTTGAAGCAGAGATCAGATTGAAGACAGTAGGCCTCGACGTCACAACAATTCCGCAACTGGAGCTGGTGAAGAGGGATTATGCCCGGATCAAAAAGAGTAGGGGAAAAGCCTCTATGTTTGCAACTCGCATTCTCGAGACCAACATACGGGCGCACGGCCGTTTCACGCTCCACGACCCGATGGCGGTCGCGGCAAAGATTAGGCCAAGCCTCTACAAATTCTCGGACTGCCGGGTCACGGTCGAGACCAAGGGCGAGTACACGACGGGAATGACCGTCGCGGACAGACGGGATTTGAAAGAGGATCAGCTCCAGGGTAGACCCGTAATGATGTGTAGTGATGTCGATCCGGGCTTCAAACGGTTCTTCCTTGACCGTTTAAACTAGATCCTGAGTGGCAGATACGTCAAACAGGGGTTTTCTGGACAGAAAGTGTAGTTTTAAAAACCGAATATTTCGGTATATGTGGCTACTATGGGAAAGGAAATCGGCCACATAGAGATGACGTCCAAGGATCTAATGCAGACCAAGAAGTTCTACTCCAGACTCTTCGGCTGGAAGTTTGAACTGTTCGGCGACAAGTACATGATGTTCAGAACATCCAAGAACGGCGTGGGCGGCGGCTTCCAGCTCGGCAAGAAGCCCAAGCAGGGCACAACTACACTCTACGTCAATGTCGACACGATACCGGCGACCCAGCAGAAGGCCAAGGGCCTCGGTGGACGGATTCTGAAGAAGAGGAAATCCATCGGCGGCGGAATGGGCTACTGGGGAACCATCGGCGACCCGCACGGCAACGTCATCGGCCTCTGGAGCAAAAAGTAAACAGGGCCTACTGGTCTAACAGACAGCAGGTAACGCGCTACCATAGCGCGGATTACCAAACTCCCTTTTTTCCATAACCCCTCACAACTTAGACGGGCTTTTTCCATCGCGAACCGCTGGATAAACGTCGTCGGATAACAGGAATCCGAGGAATTCTCGGAAATTCTGTAAAAAATCGCTGAAATTGGAGCCTCACAGAATGTGTTAAATATTCTATGGACGAGGCCGACTTCGATCAGATTTGGCGGACAAACCGACAGCGGCATTCGTTCTCTCGTTGATTGGCGGAATATTCATGCTCCTCGGAGGCATTCTTGCTACTGTCGGTTTCTCATTCGCCTTCGGTAGCGGCGGTGCAATCATTGGTATTGTCGGCGTCGTATTCGGACTAATAGTCATCATAGGTGGGGTAATGCTCTACCAAAACCCGGCAAGCCACACCATGTGGGGCGTAATAATTCTCATCCTGGCAATAATCGATTTTCCTGGACTCTGGGGCTTTGGAATCGGATCATTGCTAGGCTTCATAGGAGCCATACTGGCCCTGGTTTACAAGCCGGCAATGGCCCCGTCGATGATGCCAGGCCAGCCAATGGGTTCGATGCCTATGGGCAGCATTGGCAGCATGGGTAGTATGGGAACAGGCGCAGCAACTGGTCAGATGGGCATGACCTGCAAGAACTGCGGCGCGAGCATTCCAGCAGGCGCAACGAGATGCCCGTCGTGCGGTGCGAGTGTGATGTGATACGTCTATGCAGAAGCTTTCCAGACCAACCGGAGTGACAATTCTCGCAATCTTGGCCATTCTCGTAGCCATCTTCCTCCTGTTCAGCGGGGCCGTCCTGATCGGATTGGGGCTTGTGATCGGGACATACGCAGCCTCTCAGATCACCAGCGCGCTAGCAGGCGCAGGCTATCCGGGGTTAGCATCGTTAGGGGCGGGGACCATAGCCGCAATCGTAACGGCCTTTGGCGCGATCTTCTTGATTCTAGGACTACTGGATCTTGCGGTAGGGGTTGGCTTCCTCGGGGGCAAGGGCTGGGCTTGGACACTCGGTATGATTGTATCCGTCATTAATATTGTATGGAACATACTGCAAATCGCTTTCGGCTCCTATTCAAGCGCATTTGGAGTAATCATTTTTGTCATCGTAGCGTACTATCTTACAAGACCACACGTGAAGGCGTTCTTCGGCAGGGGCACTCCAATGATGCGTCCCTCTACGCCGGTCAAACCGTGAGCGAAACTTTTTCCTAACCACAGGATAGATTCATTCTTCCTCCTGGTCAACCGGAAGATAGCGCACTGGGTTAACCCCGTAGCGGTTACAGGCTGCTTAACACGACCGTTGAGGTCGAGGTGGTCCTATGATGCAGAGACCTTCTCGGCCTGCTGGCGTTACAATACTCGCTGTTCTTGAGATTCTGATCGGGATTATCGGTCTCCTGGCCAGCCTTGCCATAATCGGGTTATCAGCGCTCGCCTCGACCCTGCCCAGCATCGGCCTTTTGGTCGGCACGATCGGGCTGGTCATCGGCGGAGTCTTCCTATTCTTCAGTCTAGTATGGCTCGCTACTGGTTTCGGATTCCTGCATGGAAAAGGATGGTCCTGGACCCTTGGAATGATCTTCAGTATACTCTCCATACTCGGAGCAGTAGGTGCGTTGACGATCGGTTTGATAACAGGTGGAATCGTAGGTATTTTCTTCTGGAGCCTACTGATATACTACCTGACCCGGACCCATGTGAAAGCGTTCTTCGGAAAAGGACTACTCCCGGTCAACCCGGTATACCGGGCCCAGTATTCGCCCACGCTCCAGTTCAACCAGCGAATTCCGGTAACCAGTATTCCGAGCTATGCTCAGCCCGCGCCAGGCGCTACGCCTCCAGCTTCCACGCAGCCAACTAGAACCGCAACGCCGATCTCGCAGATTGGAGGCGGTTCAAACACCACTGTCCCATCAGCTTCCCCCTCGGCCCCCAACACTCCAGTCAACTGCCCCTACTGCGGCAACAAGCTGACCATGGGATCACTAAAATGTCTCACCTGCGGGGCAAAAATATAGCAAAACACCTGGCCGAAAAATACTCGTAATTCCGATCTTCGAATCCCTCCCACAGGTGCTCGTTTCCCTTGCGGTTCCTGCTCGTTTCCAGCGCCCTCTAGGAAAGCATTTCCGGTTCAAAACAGTACCAAAAGCCGAAAATCACCCGGAATCTGAACAGTCTATGATTCCACCCCCCTCCCCCGGGGGGACCAGCTCTAATGCCCCGAGAAGTGAGGTAGTGTCTCTTCAATCATCCGAGCAGGGTCTTCCTTGCCAGTCCGAGCGCTGAGACCGTTGGAGAATGCACTATCCCACCGGACTCTAGCAGCCGATATGCTTCCGTGGCGGAGAGAATCTTGACTTTCATATACTCGTATGGCTCACGTTTCACGCTACCTTTTCTCAATCCACTCGCGAGGAAGATGTGAGCCCTCTGCGGCGAGATTCCCGGCAGGGTATGTAGCCAGCCGAGCCTCTTCAACGACCGGGCCGAGTAACCTGTCTCTTCCTTCAACTCCCTTCTAGCACCGATCGCCGGGGACTCCCCATAGTCGATAAGACCCGCAGGCAGCTCAAGCTCCCAGCCCTGAATCGGATGGCGGTAGTTCCAGATGAAGACGAGACGGTCCCGATCCAGAACGGGCACTATTATCGAGAAGTCGTGCAGGGAGAGCCGGAGATGGTCTGTTCGAAAACCCGTCTTCGAGACTATCCTGTCTCGGTGAATTTTCACCTCTCCAAGGTCGATGAGCTTCCGCGACCCGAGCGTCTTCCAAGGCTTCGGGTTTCTCTGGAACTTGGGAACTCGTCTGGTCAATGGTCCCCTGATCCGGCAATATGCTCAACGCGAGTCTCTAGCTTCGCTAGAGGATTGGAGGTTCCTTGTAGTCTCCGAAAACCTTCCGACCCACGTCCATGATCTCGCCAAGGGTAGCGTATGCTCTGACCGCCTTGATTATCGGATACATCGAGTTAGCCCTCTCGTCCTCGAAGCTCTTCCTCAAACCCTCCAGCGCATCCTGCACCTTGACATTGTCCCGCGTCTCTCGGA
>MNDT01000005.1:0-37067 GCA_001915065.1 archaeon 13_2_20CM_2_53_6
GTGGTAACTGGGTCCACAACAATTCTTTTGGCACCAATTTCCTTGACGCTTGTCTTTATCATCTCTATCAGAGTGGCCATCGAGAACTCTTTCCGGCCCACTGTGAGCTTTCCAACCTTTATCTCGGCAGGAAGATATCGTATTGGAGAAGCCTCTAGAAAAATCAGTTTCTTGTTACTCTCAAGTTCTCGGAAGTCCCATCCGAAGTCGAGCATTTCTTCGAACACGTGCTGCTTGTTCTCGTCGAGGCTGACGTAGATTCCTGGCTCCTCGTAGTCTAAGATCCCGTTCACGAGGAATTGTAAAGACAAGATTGTCTTTCCTGTGCCGGGGCCGCCAGAAAGGAGAATGGTCCTGTTCTTCGGCAGTCCCCCTGTAAGAAGCTTGTCCAGTCCAGGAATGCCTGTAGGTATCCTAGCGTTTGCTGACGAGTCAGCAGGGGCAGCGGCCATGAACCTTCGCAATGGGCCAGCGATGGCCCGATACCATATTCGTTCTGATACGCTGACCATCCTGAAGTGGATACATCGCACGAATATCCGTGAAGGAGCTCGATTCGTCCAACTCCGCGGAGTAGCCAAGGCCGGGGCCAGGCGTCTTGAAGAGTGACATCGAAGGATAGAATGGCTCTGTATCAGGACCCTTCAGTTCAGCTACTGATAAGTAAGTTCGTGAGGGGAGAAATAGTCGAACTCACTCCGGGCTTTGATCTCGACCACACGGTGAGATACCCAGAGGTCGAAGAGGTTGTCGACCAAGATCCAAATGCTGCTAAACAACTCGTCCAGAAGCTGTGGGACGCCGGAATCTTTAAGAGAAAATTTCACGAGAAGGTGCTCGTCTGTCCCTCCTGCCTATCCCCCAACGTCAGCAATGATTATGTCTGTCCAAACTGCAATTCAATAGACATAGAGCGCAAGACTCTCCTTGAGCACACGGCTTGCGGAAACATTGACAGCGTCGACAACTTTCTTGTCGAAGGCAGTCTTCTCTGCCCAAAGTGCAACAAAGAGCTCGTCGAAGCAGGTGTTGACTATCAGAAACTTGGTGCCTGGTTTCAGTGCGCGCAGTGTGGAAAACGATCCGACATGCCCAGCCCCATACATCGCTGCAGAAACTGTGGTCACATATTCACAATTAGAGACACCGGATTCGTCAATGTCTACGCGTACAGAGTGAGTTCTGAAGCGGAAGAAGAGTTCAAGCGGAGCTACCTTGTCATGAAGCCCATAGGCGTGGTCCTCGAAGACTTTCAGTTCAAAGTCGATATGCCCGGTCAAATAGCAGGCCGCTCGGGCGCTCTCCACCGGTTCGATGCAGTGGCGACAAAAGGCTCCTCGGAGGTCGTCGTGCTGGACGTTATCGCTAGTGACAAGGAGATTGACGAGGTCCCTGTCGCCTCGATGTACGCGAAGATCTTCGACGTGAGTCCCTCACAGTCGATTTTAGTCGCAATTCCCGGACTCAAAGACAAAGCGAAAAGGCTAGCCGCCCTCTACAGAATATCAATTGTCGAAGCCGAAAACTCCCAGCGAGCAGCCGACCAGATCAAAGACAAGTTCGGCTGGGCTGGATTGTCTGGTACCGACGAGTCTTTCGGCGATTTGCAGCTGTAACCAGAGAAAGCATCTCAGAGTTCCATCATTCCCATCCCAGCGGTCAACTTTGCGCATACAAAGTTGAATCTTACGTGCCACTAAGAGTCCGTCCTGTCAAACTGAGAGACAGTCTCTATCTGCTAATTCCAGTCGACATTGCACGACTTCTAGGAGTCGCCTCCTCATCGGATTTTCAGTTGAGCCTCAACGAGAACCAAGAGTCCGTCAGACTGGTCTACGAGCTCAAGAAGGAAGAAGCCCAGCGAAGCGACGACAAGAAAGGCTGACTTTGGTCGAGGCGACTTTCTTGAGCTACATTCCCGACCTTCTCGCGCTGATGGCTTCCTGTCTCGCGCTCTACTTCATCGTCCGCACGAAGAAAACATACTTTTTGGATTCTGGATTCTTCATGGGAGTCGCGACGGTCGGATTCACCGTCTATCTGGCAGAGACGACTGTCTCGGACATCATCGGCAGACCGGTCTCAGCTCTCGCGGATACATTACTGACTTCAATTATGGCTGTCTCAATAGGCATAGCCTCGTACCTCTTGAAGAACAGTGACCAGAAAACTCCTGGCGGAATCTCGGAACTGAAGAGATTCATCTCCCGACCTCCTCTGCAATTTCTCGCCTATGCGATCGCAGTTTGTGCCTGGACCGCTGCAGCGCTGATCTCGCAACCCTGGACTCTGAATCAGACAACCGCAGGAGGAACGATCTTCTATTACACATATCAGCTCTGGTTCGTAGCAGCTAGTGCTCTCCTCCTAGTCTCGTACATCGGACTCCCAGTAGTCTCATTCTACCGCCAATCACGAATGGTGCGCGAGAAGACCGCATCTCTGTCCATCAAGATCATCAGCATTTGTTGGGCGACCTTCGGAGTGTCTCTATTCTTCCAGATTGCTGCAGGCGGATTCCTACTTCCAGAGTCTCAGAGCATCGGCTTTGTTGCAGATAGTCTTCTCTTCGTCCTTATTGCCTTCGCGCTTCGAGAACCAACTATTCTGGCAAGGATCATCACCTCCGGCGAAATAGTAAGCCAGGTCGTCAGTTCACATTCCGAAGTAGATGCCATAGTCCTGTACAACACGGAATCGGACCGAAGGAAGCTCGTTGAGACCTTCGTAATGGATGGACTATCGACGGGACAGGATGTTGTATGCCGTGTAACAAAGTCGGAGGTACCGTTCTACCGTGCAGTCCTGAAGAGTTCGGACTTGCCGGACGCGTCTGCCAGCAGGCGGCGCGTGACTATCCTACCCATCGAATTCGCACCGGCGCTTTCGTCGAACGTCTATGACCAGAGCGATCTGTCGAGAAATCGTAGAGAACTGGTCGACCTCGACGATCTAAGCCTGGAACGAACTCAAGAGATCATTGGAAGCGTTACCGCTTCAGACGATGCATTTGGGAGAGAAAGAATTGGTCGGATATGGGCAATGAACGTGGAAGGTGCCCAAGCAGGAATACTCGACTTGCTAACTGCTCGGAACCCCAGATCCAGAGTCATAGACCTGGCTCGTCAACAGGATACCTTCTCGAATCTTCTCGGCCTAAAACATCATGGCATCTTGGGGACTAGACTGTTACTAGAGTACGAGCCAACGAGCAACTATGAGGAGGTTGTTCAAAAGTTCGTTAAGGAGTTTCAGGCAAATGTCGAATCTGTGGCGATATTCACAAACGCGGGAAGCCCAGTATATCGCGAGTTCAGTGAGCAGAGGAACATCAGGCTCTTCAGCTTCAGTACAAAAACATCTACTCCCTCAAGAATCTCAAACGAACAAGTGCTCCTTCCAGAAAGGGACACGTCGCTACTACTGGACGCGGTTGACAAGCTGCTGCAAGCGCATACGGGACGGCGAATCGGGATAGTCTTTGAAGTATTCACTTCTCTCATAATCTCACTCGGATTTGAGAAAGCCTACGGGGTAATCTCATCAGTTGTGGAAATGGCCGAGTCTGAGCTGGCAACAATTCTGGTGCTTGTCAACTCTGAAGCGTTAGAGACGAGGACTCTCAGCGGAATCCGAGGCCTCTTTCAGTCGCAGCTATTCTTCAATTCCAGCGGACTCAAAGCTGTCAGACTCGCAGGGGAAGAATACGGGAAAGGAACACGCGCAACTGAATCGTTTTCAGGAGTTCAGGAGCCACCAAGGGGAATTGAGACTTGAGCGGGCGATCCCTATCCTTCCCTCAGCTTCTCTTGGAGTCGATCGACGAGGGACTCTCAGTACTGGGCAACGAGCCCCGAGAAGCAGTGTACCAGTTCCTAAGGACAATATGCTCTCTCCATCGCGAGGATATTCCAGATCATGTTCCAGAATTTGCGGCTGGGCTCAAGAGAGCATTGGGAGGAGCCTCCAAGGTGATCGAACGTCTGATCCTGAGAAGACTCTTCGAAAAGACCGGTTCAAGCTTCAGAGATGTGCCCGATACGGACTTCAACGAATATGTACTAGATGCGAAGCGGAGATTCGAGATAGTCTCGCACCGACACGAGGACCCAGCTGAAGGTGCTCGGTCAAAGAAGGGGCAGGTCTCCAGTTAGACCATCCAGCACGTGAGATGGCGCTGGACCCACGCCCAGGCAGGTAATTGTACCGGGTTGCACCTGAGTTAGTCCCCTATCCTTAACTATGCAAAAGGGAAGGTGTTTCGACTTCGCATCGAACTCAAGTCTCAAGATTGAGTCCAGGTCGGACACCTTGAGCGCGATCTTGGCTTGACCTTCTTCTATCCAATGCTTCCACCACTCTGGAAACCTCAAACGCGCTTCTTCGGCCGCACTCACAGCTGCGTGAGCGCACTGGACAGCGATCTTGCCTCGTCCCATTTTCAGGTCCAACCTGACTATCAGCCCCTGTTTGTATTCGAATCCGTCAGACATGTTATCGATGCCCGGACGTGTCAGGGTATTTAACGAGCCTGCGATAGATCGATTCACAGAGCCTTGGTGCAAGTCGTCTCAGCGCGGATATCGGCTATCGTGCACGCCACGGAGAATCCCGAGAAAGTCATCTACGCTATGAGACAAGCTTGCCCCCAGGAGCTGTTCCAGTCTAAACCAGAGAGAAGGGGGCTCAGAGGCCATTATGGGAACGAAATCTCAACTGTGACGTTGAGCTTACGAGGTCGTCCAGCAGGATTGTTCTTTAGCCATCTCGCGAGGATACTCCCCAGCGGTGATCGCGAAACGCTGCTAAATGATTTGGACACTCGCCTAGACGAAGAGGGTCGCCTACACCTTCGTCTAGGCAAAGAGCAGTGTTTTCGTGGAGCTCTGAGATTAAAGGACCAGGATCCGATAAAGATCCTAGTCTCGTTTCGAAAGTCGTCTGACCCTGGATTGCGACTTGCTGAGGACATCAGACAATTCTTGGACATCCCACTGGATCATAACGGATCGCCCTCGGACGCCAAGGTCCGCTAGGAGTAGATGATATTAGAGTCCAGCTGGAATCCTGATCGGGGGATGAGGAAGCCAGTCCCAGCATGACCGGATAGGGATGATATTCTCTGCGACGGGCCGACCCCAGGTACTGAGATTTCAAAGAAAGAGCACGGGAAAGGTTTTAGTACGCACCGCAGGCTCGCTTCTCAGAAATCTGTCTAGGTGCAAGAATTGTCAATGTTTGCGGTCCCCGGTGCTTATGACCGGGCCATCACGGTTTTCTCCCCCGACGGGAGACTCTTTCAAGTAGAATACGCAAGTGAGACTGTAAAACGCGGGGCTACAGTTCTCGGAATCGCCTCTCCAGAGGGCGTCGTTCTCGCGGCCGAAGAGAGGGCTGGATCCAAGCTACAAGATCTATCATTCATGTGGAAGATATTCCAGATCGACGAACATGTAGGGACAGCTGTCGCAGGACTGAGCTGCGATGCCCACATTCTCGTAGACCAGGCCAGAATCTACGCTCAGAGTAACAAATTGATGTACGACGAGCCCATCGACATAGAGATACTGACACGCCGAATCGGCGAGATCAAACAGCTCTACACACAACACGCGGGGGTGAGACCTTTCGGAATATCAATGCTCTTTGGCGGCGTAGACAAAAAGGGTAGCAGGCTGTTCTGGACCGACCCCAGCGGTGCTTTCTTCGCCTACAGGGCGTGGGCCATAGGCGCTGGGGGAGACGCTGCCAACGAGATTCTAGAAGCGGAATACCGAGACAATCTAACCATGGACGAAGCATTACTGCTGGGAATGAAGTGTATGACGAAGGTCTTAGAGGGTAAAGCGGAGCCACAGAAGATTAGAGTGGCCATAATTCCACGTGAGACCGGAAAATTCCAGAAGCTTCCCGTGGAAGAAGTAGACAAGTACCTCAGAAGGATGGACGCAGGGAAAAAGGCCCCGGCTGCCAAATGAGTGACAAGTACACAACCGCCAGGTTAGCCAAAGGACAAGATCATTTCGAGATACTCGTCAAGCCTCAAGAAGCTTTAGACTACAAGCTGGGAAAGCAGGTGCCGATAAGCCAAGTCCTACTCATCGAAGAAGTCTACTCGGACTCTAGCAAGGGAACACGCGCCTCAGAGGAGAAGCTTCAGAAATACTTCGGCACGACAGACCCGGCGAGAGTTGCGGAAGAGGTTATGAAGAGTGGCGAGCTTCAGCTCACTACAGAGCAGCGCCGTCAGCTCGTCGAGGATAAAAGGCGACAGATTATCTCGATCATCTCCCGGAACGCAATCGATCCTCGGACTGGGACTCCGCACCCTCCGCTCAGAATTGAACAGGCAATGGGGCAGATTCGTCTCTCGCTTGATCCCTACAAGAGCGCCGAGGAGCAGTCTAAGATGGTCATAGAAGAACTTAGACCGATTCTGCCCTTGAAGATCGAGCAGATGCGGATCGCTGTAAAGGTCTTTCCAGAACACGCCGCCAGAGCGTATAACGCTTTCAAAAGCTTCGGAAACGTGAGCCGGGAGGAATGGCAGTCCGACGGATCACTGGTGGCTGTGGTAGAGATGCCGGCGGGCATGTACGGCTCATTCATCGAGAAGGTTGGAAAATTGACACAGGGAACCATACAGTCGAAGGTATTGACGTAGAAGGATATGGACATGGTACTAGTCGCTGAACCGAAACAGGTAGTGGCTCCGGGCGAGGTTCTCGCTGAAGGCGACCACCTGCTCGGGGACAACGCGTACCGCATCGGGACAAAGATATTCTCTGCGTGCGTGGGTATTCTAGAGGTAGATGGGAACAGGGTCTTTGTTGTGCCTTTGAAGGGTGGATACTTCCCCAGAGTAGGCGATCTGGTTGCTGGGAGAATCGTTGATATTGGATTGTCTGGATGGTTGGTTGACATCCGAGCTCCATACGAGGCTATGCTGCCTGCCTCAGAGACGCCAGGCCCTAGAGGTCCAAGGAGACGAGACCTCTCCACGAGTTACGAGGTGGGAGACATGGTGTTAGCTGAGATACTGGCGTTCGATCGGACGAGGGACCCCTTGCTTACAGTAAAGGGCCCGGGACTCGGGAAGGTTGCTTCTGGAAGGGTTGTAGAGATAAGTGCCGCGAAGATTCCGCGTCTAATTGGGAGAAAAGGGTCAATGATCAGCATGCTGAAGAAGGAGACGGATTGCCAGATAACCGTGGGCCAGAATGGCGTCGTTATGGTCTGGGGCAAGTCTCCGGAGAGCGAGAGGGTCGCGGTAGAAGCCATATACATGGTCGAACGTGAAGCTCACACGAGAGGACTGACAGATCGTATCCGGGAAATGATATCAAGATCGAGAGTAGTTGAACAAGTTGCCGGAACCCAAACAGCCTGAAAAACTGATAGACGATAAGGGACTGCGGATAGACGGCCGCCGCCTGGACGAACTGCGACCAATCAAACTAGAAGTAGGACTGCTCGATAAGGCAGACGGATCCGCCTACATCGAACAGGGAAAAAACAAGATCCTCGTAGCAGTCTACGGTCCGAGAGAAGCTCATCCAAAACACATAGCCATGCCTGAGAGGGCCGTGATCCGGTGCAGATACCATATGGCCCCCTTCTCAGTTGACGAGCGAAAGAATCCCGCACCGTCCCGTCGCGAGATGGAGCTGTCAAAGGTGATTAGGGAGTCGCTCGAACCTGTCGTGCTCACCGACCTCTATCCGAGGACCACGATAGACCTCTTCATTGAAGTGTTGCAGTCCGACGGTGGGTCTCGTTGCGCGGGTATTACGGCCGCCTCGCTGGCACTGGCTGATGCGGGGATACCGATGAAGGAGATGGTTGCCGCCTGCGCGGTTGGGAAGATCGAGGGCAAGCTGGCACTGGACCTTTCCGATGCGGAGGACAAGTATGGAGAGGCGGACATACCCGTCGCCCTCGTCCCCAACGCTGGTCTCGTCACCCTCCTCCAGATGGACGGGCATCTGACGCTGTCAGAGTTTGAACAAGGCTTTACGATGGCCCTGGAGGCGTGCAAGACACTCAACGCCATGCAGCGAGAAGTGCTCAAGAAAAAGTACGCGACGATAAAAGAGGCTGCCGAGGAGAGAGAGGAAGCGGAGGTAGTAGCATAGTTGTCCGCAACCCCACAACTCCCTCCTGTAGCAAAGCTCGAACAGAAAACGGTCATTGACCTGGTTGCCAAAGGGAAGAGAATCGACGAGCGGGGGCCTGAGAGTTACCGACCGATCCAAATACAAGTAGGTCTCATAGAGAAGGCTAACGGTTCCGCACAGGTCCATCTCGGCAAGTCAAAGGTCCTGGCCGGGATCAAGGTCCAGATAGGCACACCGTTTCCGGACACTCCGGACGAAGGAGTTCTTACGGTCAACGCCGAACTCGTCCCCCTAGCATCCCCATCCTTCGAAGCAGGCCCTCCAAGCGAAGCCGCCATCGAACTCTCTAGAGTCGTGGACAGAGGCATCAGAGAATCCAAGGCTCTCGACATGAAATCACTCGTACTTCAAAAGGGTAAGACAGTTCAGGTCGTCTATGTTGACATCTACGTTCTCGACCATGATGGCAACCTCATAGACGCAGCTTCTATGGCAGCGCTCGCGGCACTCGTAAACTCGAAGGTTTCCAAGATGGAGGTCAAAGGCGACGAGGTAATCAATAAAGGCGGGCATCACCAACTACCGCTTAACAACTACCCAGTCGCCGTCACATTCGCCAAGGTCGACCGGACAATAATAGTCGATCCAAGTCTGGAAGAAGAACAAGTGATGAACGCAAGACTAACGGTGACAATAGACAAGAACGGGGATATCTGCGCCATGCAGAAGGGCGGACTCTACGGATTTACCCCAGACGAAGTACGGAAGGCTGTCCATATGGCCGTTGGCAAAGCGGCCGAGAACCGGGCCAGGATAATGGCCGCGGCGAAGGGCTGATGCCCCGAAAGATAGGACTCGCCGGAGGATTCGGTGCACGATACGGCACCGTTGCCCGACGCCAGTACGTGGAGATCGTAACCGGCCTCAGATCCAAACATGAGTGCCCAAGATGCAAGTTTCAGACGGTCAAACGATGGAGCGTTGGAGTCTGGCACTGCAAAAAGTGCGGCTTCAAGTTCGCCGGAGGCGCCTACTCTCCCACAACGAAGCTCGGTGAGATAGCAGCGCGAGCAACGAGAGGACTGATGAGCCCGTCCACACTCTCGACAGAGCTTGACAGTCTGAGGGCTGGCGCAAGAGTCGCGCCCCAGATGATCGCACCGGCCAGGAAACCAAGAGCTCGAAGAAAGAAACCTGTAGCCGAGGCTGCGGAAAAGGTTGAAGAAAAGGTCGAGGAAGAGACACCTGGAGAAGAAGCTCCAGCCGACAACTAGTAGGGACAACCCCGAAGCCGAAATCACAATAGAGATCGATTTACCCTCCTCCAGAATCGCGAATACGATCTATGCTTCTCTACTTCCGGAGACACGACAACCACCAGGGTTTAGGTCCCAAACGACTGTGAGACGAGAAGGTAGAGTCCTGCGCTTGAATATCGAAGCAGAGGATATCGTGGCTTTGAGAGCCGCCTCCAACACGTTTCTAAGATTCGTCTTGGTTGCGATCAAGACTCTCAACGTCGTCGCACCCTTTTATAGGGCAGGCGAGTCGGACCCGCTCCTAGGACAACTGGGAAAATAGTTTGACTGAAGAAGTTGAGCTTCCGCCACAATTACAGGAGCAGCTGGCAAGACTCCAACAGCTTCAGCAGACGCTCCAAGCGGTCATGACGCAGAAGCAACAGCTTGAGATCGAGGCATCAGAGACCGATAAGGCGGTCGCTGAACTCGACAAGGTGACAGATCAGACCCCAGTCTACAAGAGCGTGGGAAGCCTCCTCGTAAAATCTGATCGGCAGACGTTACTCGCGGAGCTGAAGGAGAGGAAGGAACTCTTGGGGACTAGGGTAACTGTGCTAGGAAGACAAGAGGAGCGGACGAAGGAGAGGATCAAGGAGCTTCAGGGGAAGTTGCAGGAGAAGCTGAGACCGACTAGCTCAGCAAATTAAGAGAGTCTCATGTGACCATAGCAAGCGAGCAAGTCAACTGGAACGCTCAGCTCCGGTCTCTATTGTCTCGCGTAAAAGAGTCTGAATCAGCAGCCCTCTTTTGCCATCAGAACGCTGATCCGGACGCGACATGCTCAGCCTTCGCGCTCCAGAGCCTCATACAGAAGCTCGCGCCCGCAACTTCGACGAAGATAGTCTGTCCCGAAGGAGTGAGCTCCTCAACCAAACAGCTCCTTGAGAATCTTGGAATCACGGTTCCCGACGGGAGACTCCCTGCAAAGGTTGACCTCGCAATCTTGGTCGACACTAACACTCTGGACCAGCTCGGACAGACAGCAGAGAAGCTGACGCGGGCCGAGACTCCGATCATCGTCGTGGACCACCACCATCCGCATCCCGATACTGTGAAGATTGCATCACAGTTGGTCGTTGACGAATCGGCCGCGGCTGCAGCCGAGGTGGTCTACAGGCTCTGGCAGGCTTCGAACATTGAGGTTGGTGCGCAGGAAGCAAGATCTCTGCTAGCGGCGATTTTTATCGAGACCAAACATTTTCTCCTCGCAACGGAATCGACCTTCGAGATCGCTGCGGGGCTTGTAAAGGCCGGAGCAGACCCCAGGCATCTCTCGGAGCTTATGTCAAATCCTGTAAGCAGGTCTGAGAGGATAGCACGGCTGAAGGCTGCTGGAAGATCCCAGGTCGCTTTGCTAGGGGAATGGATTGTGGCTACCTCCGAACTTGGCTCTTACCAGTCGTCCGCCGCGAGAGCCCTACTTACGCTTGGAGCGCATGTTGCCTTCGTGGCGGGAGAATCGAAAGAGAAGATTCGTGTGAATATGAGGGCTACTGAGGGCTTCTATAGTAAAACGGGCATTCATCTAGCGAGGGACGTGTCGATTCCTATCGGAAAGAAATTGGCCGGGGTTGGAGGCGGGCACGCAACCGCGGCAGGCTTGTCCGTGCCAGGCCAGCTCCAGGACGTGTTGAAGATCTGTGTTGATGTACTGAAGGAGTCGCTCGGCCCCCTCCAGACCTAATATAACGGGCGAACCCAGCTCTATCAAGAAAGAGTAGCAACCCAAGAGTGAGTAGGTCGTGTCGCGAGCTCGAGAGATCATAGTAGCGAAGAATCTCGGATTCAATTACGCTGGTGCGAAGAAACCCGCCATCCAGGGAGTAAACCTCTCGATAAGCGAAGACGAATTTATCCTCCTCACTGGCCCGAGCGGCTGCGGCAAGACTAGCCTGTGCCGTTGCCTCAATGGGCTCATTCCAAACTTCTACCAGGGGGAATGGACAGGAGAACTGATGGTGGACGGACTTGACGTTACGACACAGCCTACGAGCGAATTGTCTCGAAGAGTCGGCTACGTTTTCCAGAATCCGGAGAATCAGCTGTTTGCTCTGACGGT
Organism: archaeon 13_2_20CM_2_53_6; assembly: GCA_001915065.1. Taxonomy (GTDB): domain Archaea; phylum Thermoproteota; class Bathyarchaeia; order 40CM-2-53-6; family 40CM-2-53-6; genus 40CM-2-53-6. The sequence goes on from MNDT01000005.1 coordinate 11,478, forward strand.
CGAGAAGGATATCGCGTTTGGTCCTGAGAATCTTGGATTCAGCCGGGACGAGATTCGGGAGAGGGTTGATGTGGCGATGAAGATCACGGGCACTTCCGCGCTGAAGGAACTGGCTCCGTACGAGCTCTCGGGTGGCCAGCAGCAGCGAGTGGCCTTGGCCGGGGTTTTGGCGATGAAGCCGAGCGTTATCGTTCTTGATGAGCCGACGTCTTTTCTCGATCCTCATACTGCTGAGGAGGTTATGCGTGCTGCGGACGACTTGCGGAGAGAACTGGGGCTGACGATTGTTGTGGTGGAGCATCGGCTGGATCTTGTTGCGAGGTATGCGGAGAGGATTGTGGTTATGGACGGGGGGAAGATTGTGGCGGATGGTAATTTGGGACAGGTGCTCGACGAACAGTTCGATATGCTGGAGGGGCTTGGCGTCGGAGTGCCACGGGTCAGCCTTCTATGGTCAATGCTGAGACGTGACGGACTCGTCAGCGGGAAGGTTCCCACGCATGTGGAGGACGCGGCTTCTGCTCTGTCAGGCATGATGAGCGATTGATCACGCTGGAGCATGTTTCGTTCAGATACTCTTCAGGCTATCTCGCCCTTCATGAGATTGACTTGAGTATTCAGGGAGGGGATTTCGTTGCGATAATGGGTGAGAACGGAGCAGGCAAGACCACGCTTGCTAAGCATCTGAATGGTCTGTTGAAACCATCCCAAGGCCGTGTCCTGGTGGATGGGGAGGATACGAGGAAGGTTAGCGTCGCTCATTTGGCGCGTAAGGTTGGTCTGGTCTTCCAGAACCCTGATCATCTCCTCTTCTCGGAGACTGTCAAGGATGAGGTTGCGTTTGGCTTGAAGAATTTCGGTTTTTCGCCGGAGGTTGTTGAGAAGCAGGTGGGGCGGACTTTGGAGGCTCTCGGCTTGGCCGAATATGCTGACAAGTCGCCTTTCCTACTCAGTGGTGGAGAGCGGAAGAGGGTTGCGCTGGCTTCAATCCTCGCCTCGGAGCCGGATTATCTGATACTTGACGAGCCTACGATCGGGCAGGACTATCAGCAGAAGGAGCGGTTGAGGAACTTCATCCTCCAACTCTATTCGCAGGGGAAGGCCGTGGTGATGATCACTCACGATGTCGAGTTTGTGGCTGAGTCAAACCCGAAGGTCATTCTCTTGTCAAAGGGGCAGATAGTGGGTAAAGGCTCTGCCGACTCTGTCTTGTCGAGGGACGAGATGGTTAACCGGGCGTCATTAGTAAAGCCTCAGATGAGCCGGCTTTTCGGGGAGTTGACAAAATATGGGCTGCCGCGGGATGTTGTCGATGTTCATCGGGCCCGGATACTGCTGGAGGACAAACTTGGTGAGGTGAAGGCGCCTGTCGCTCAGAACCCTTGAAGGATTCAAGTTCTCGAGTCTGAAGACTCCGGTCCACCTTCTGGACCCGCGCGCCAAGTTCCTCCTCGTCATAGCTGTGCTGATTCCCGCGCTGCTCTTTGCCAGCGTGTGGGTCATGGTAATTCTGCTCCTGTCTCAGTTGCCGCTTCTCTTCATTGGGCGCGTGGCTCGGAGGTGGGCTCTCTCGCTCAGGGCCGGGGTCTTCCTCTCCAGTCTCATCTTTGTCGTCAACTTCTTCACGGGGTCAGTGTTCTCTGCGATCGCTCTGACCCTCCGGTTTCTAGTCCTGCTCACGGCGTTCAGTCTATTCTTCATGACGACCTCGCCCGATGATCTTGGGCTGGCATTGGACCGGATCGGGGCTGTGAGATGGCTCTCCCGCAAATGGCTTGGATATCCCAATGCGCTGTCGTTCACCTTCACAACTGCTGTGCGGCTTGTTCCAACTCTCGCCGTGGATGCTCAGACTGTGGTGGATGCTCAACGGTCTCGTGGGCTCGAACTGGACAGGGGGAATTTGCTGCGGAGGATACGGAACTATATTCCGATCCTGATTCCGCTCTTATTGATCGCGATCCGTCGGAGTCTGGAGCTTGCGGAGGCATTAGAGTCGCGTGGTTTCCCGGGAAAGGAGGGGCGGACCTCGTTGTTCCAGTTGAAGCTGAAGCGGGGCGACTATGCGATTATCGGAATATCGGTTGGGGCGATTGCTGTTTCGATATGGATCTTCCTCCACTACAGGGTACCTGTGTTCTAAAAGTGTGAAGGGTTTCTGGAGTTTTGGGATGCCCCCCGGGGGGATCGAGAAAAAGATAACAGAAAAAGAATAGTTAACAAAAGAGAGGAGATAACCAGCAAGCGCAAGATTTTCTCGGATCGCAGGGCTTCGCGGGTTCTATGTCCCGGGGGTCGATAGCGATCAATTTTTTCCTCGGTTCCACAATTGCCAGGACCTTATCATGAAAATCGGTGCCTATGATTGATATCGTGTCTAGGTTATCATTTTCAAGAAACTGCCTATCCGTTTCCAAGCCGTCTTCCAAGGGACTATGCCAACTCAACTATCGGCTAATGCAGTCCCCCAAATCCGCCTAGGCTCAATCCTCCTAGGAGGATCCGGCCGAAACGCAACCGCCTGTAGCTAATGAACGCTTACGACTCGGGCCCTCGAAGAATCCCGAGCCTCTCCGAGAGAGGGAGCGCCCTGATAGGCACAAGAGCAACATCGACCCTCCACTATTCCGGAGATCGGATTCGGATAGCAAGCTCGGTTTGTAACGACGAGGAGTGGAACGCGAGTTACAATGCGGATTTCAGAACAGTCTACGCCTTGCTCGAAGTGATACGCTGTGTATGCCGGTTCGTGGAGGTGAACCTGACGCCAAACAAGAAAGGATCCTTCGGAGGATACGGGATAGAACTGGACTCCGCCCTAGCTACCGTACTGGGTGGCCGGGAGGGCCAGAAGATTTCCCCCTCTGAGATGACCAAGAGAATCTGGGCTTACGTAAAGCACCACAACCTGGGCAAGAAGAGTAACTAGCACCGCCCAGGCTGTTTCGGATCATAATCCCAGTTTTTTTGGGTTCCCTACCTGAAAATCCTGCTGGAACAGGTCGCTTTTGTTGGTGGACGCTGTTGCAGATGATCATAGAGTCTAATGGTTAGCAGTTCTTGCATAGATTCGTTGCCCGTATGTTCTGTCGTCCTTGTTCTGATGGCGCGAGTCAATAGTTACATCAGATTTACACTATCCCGGTCCGATGCAAAGGCTATGCCAATGGAACCTAACCGGACAAGGCAAGTATTACAGGACTTGGCACGCACGTTCAACAAGCTGGCGTCAGAACTGACCGCTGATCTGAGCTACGCGGCGAGAGAGATAGAGAGCCTTCGCCGAGAAGTGCAGAAGTTGCGAGCCTCTCTAGGCAAGAGCAATCGGACTAACGGAAGTTCAAAGAAATCATCGTCCCATGGAACAAAGACGAGCGGCGGCACCTCCCATAAGGGCCACACTTCCCATACGGAAACATCACATGGCCCCGGGACGAGCCACGAATCGCCCAAACCAGCTCACGAGCCCGGATCGTTCGTCTTTCCGCAAGAGCCTTTCAGCCCCAGCCCTCCATCCGAATCGAGCGCTGCAGGAAACAACTAAGCCGCGTTACCGGCCAAAAGGCCGGATTCGGCCAACGAGTAGCCAGACCTATCTCCACTTCGCTCACTCTTCCGGTCCTCAAGGTTTGCTCGAGTGTCGGGGCGTTACGCAGCCCTGATTTTGCTTAGCTTAAGAGAGTCGGAATCCATCTTGTGAAATGGAGTTCGCCCAGGATACGCGTATTGGGAGTCTTACTGACCCCTATTTTGAAGAGGGAGCAGACATCCTTCAAGGCGCTCTACGGCAAGTCCTTCGCGGTCGATGCCAGCATCGAGCTCCACCAGTTCTTGGCGCTGATCCGGAAGCCAGATGGCAGCCTCTTCACCGACCCTAGGGGAAGGGTGACTTCCCACCTCATTGGGTTGCTGACTCGGACCAGCCGGCTGGTTACTGATTACAAGCTCCACCCGATCTTCGTCTTCGACGGGCGACCAAATCCTCTCAAGAAAGCCACGATAGAAGCAAGGAGAAAGGTTCAGCAGAAAGCGCAGACTGAGTATGCTCAAGCTATCGCCGCCAAGGACTATTCGCGGGCATGGTCCAAGGTTGTGATGACCGGAAGAGTGACGGGGGATGTTTTGGCCGACGCGAAGAGATTATTGTCGCTCATGGGCATTCCTTGGCTTGAGGCTTTGGAGGATGGGGAAGCACAGGCAAGCTTCATGGCTGCAAAGGGTGATGTCTGGGCTGTTGGTAGCAAAGACTACGACTGTCTCCTGTTCGGCGCACCGATCCTTGCGAGGTATCTGACACTAACTGGAAGAGAGTATCTTCCGTCCAAGAAAACATCGAGGCCCCTCATCCCAGAACTCGTCAAGCTCGCGGATAATCTGGAGGCTCTGGGAATTAGTCGAGAGCAGCTGGTCGATCTTGCATTGCTTGTCGGGACAGATTTCAACGAGGGTGTGATGGGCATCGGACCCAAGAAAGGCCTGGCCCTGGTCCGGAAATATGGGGCGGCTGAGAAATTCCCCGAAGAGATCCGGGGCGGATTGCCCAGCGATCTCGACAGGGTCCGAAGTATCTTCCTGCATCCTCGCGTGTTAGAGAATTATTCGTTGAAGAGGGGTCGTCCTGATCCCGATGGGGTCATCGAATTTCTGTGCGAAGAGAGAGCGTTCGCTAGAGATCGAATTCAGAAGGTAGTGGACCGGCTTGTGGAGTCTCAGGCCGAATCCGACTCCCAGCTCGGAAAGTGGTTAGCTTGACAGAGGCCACACTATTCCTAGAACTTGCTCAACTTTGTCGAAGGGTCGAGGCTACTACCAAGCGGAACGAGAAGATTGCTCTGATCAGCACCTTTCTAAAGTCGGTTAGTAGCGAGGAGGTTCCGCTGGCTACACTGTTTCTTGCGGGAAAGGCATTTCCCGAGTCTGACCCTCGTGTCTTGGAAATCAGCTACGCTACAGTGTCGGACGCGAGCAAGAATCTCGGACAGAAGAGGCTCGCCGAGCATCCGTTGACGATAGGCGACGTCTACAATACGCTTGAGAGAATCGCCAAAACGTCCGGGTCTAAGTCGCGAGACAGGAAGATGAGCCTCCTCCAAACCATTCTCACCCAAGCCTCCCCAGTCGAGGCGGAATTTCTTACTCGAATGATCCTGGGAGAGATGCGGATCGGAGTGGTCGAGGGCGTCCTCCTGGACGCTATTGCAGAGGCTTCCGGAGTGCCGAGAGACTTGGTTCGCAAAGCGCACATGCTGCACGGCGATATCGGAGATGTAGCCAGCCTTGCGATGTCCAAAGGTGCCACGGCATTAGAGCGCATCAGTCTGCGATTGTTCGTCCCAGTCAAACCTATGCTGGCCGAAATGGCGGATGATGCTGAACAGGTTCTCGCAGAACACAAGAATGGAACAGCTTTCGAATACAAATTCGACGGAGCGAGAATCCAGATTCACAGAAAAGATGACAAGGTCCGGATTTTCAGCCGAAGACTTACAGATGTGACTGACAGTATTCCAGAGATTATTGATTTTGTCAAGACGCAGGTGAAGGCGTCAGAGTTTCTCATCGAAGGAGAGGTGGTCGCCACCGGAGAGGCCGGTAAACCTGTACCTTTTCAGGACTTGATGAGGAGATTTCGACGGGTCCATGAGATCGAGGATATGGCCGGCAAGATTCCGCTCAAACTCTACCTCTTCGACGCGCTACAAGTTGACGGGAAGACGCTAATCGATCAGCCTTACACCGAGCGTTGGAAGATTCTGTCCCAGATCGTTCCGGAAGACCGGCTTGCTCCAAGGATCATAACATCGGATGTTGTCAAGGTCGAGGGCTTCATGCAATCCGCGTTGAAACAGGGTCACGAGGGTCTCATGGCGAAATCTCTGTCCAGCAACTATTCCATTGGTGCCCGCGGAAAGAAATGGTTCAAGATCAAACCAGCAGACAGGCTCGATGTCGTGATCGTCGCAGCTGACTGGGGCAGCGGCCGAAGGGTGGGCTGGCTGAGCAACTACCACCTAGCGGTCAGGGACAAGGACTCAGGGGAATTTTTGGTCGTGGGGAAGACGTTCAAGGGCTTGACGGATGCAGAGTTTGAGGGTATCACGAAGCGGTTACAGGAGTTGAAGACTAGGGATGGCGGCTACACCGTCTACGTCAAGCCGGCTATCGTGGCGGAGGTTGCCTACAACGAGATCCAGAAGAGTCCCCGCTACAAGTCAGGATTCGCTCTGAGGTTTGCTCGAATATCGCGCTTTAGGGATGATAAGGGACCCGATGATGCTGACACGCTTCAAAGGCTACAGCAGTTGTACGACAAACAGTTCGAGAACAAGGCCAGGGTCGATATGGAGTAGCTTGGATGACGCTTCGGGTCGCTGTCTTGTTCAGCGGCGGAAAGGATAGCTTGTATTCAGCATGGGTTGTTCTGCATCAAGGCTGGAACGTCAGCCTCGTGACAGTAAAGCCGAGCTCTGCTGACTCTCGCATGTTTCACCACCCGAACATAGAATGGACGCGTCTCCAAGCCCAGGCGATGGGCTTGTCGCACGAATTTGTTGAGTCGACAGGTAAGAACGAGATGGCTGACCTACAGTACGCTTTGGTCGCGATGAAGTCTAGGCAACGGATTTCTGGAATTGTTACTGGTGCTGTCGCAAGCGATTATCAGAAGACAAGGTTCGATAACATGTGCGACAGTATCGCGCTGAAAACCTATGCCCCCCTGTGGCACAAGAATCCGAAACTGCTGGTCGAAGAACTGAAGAGATCCGGTCTGCGAATCATCCTGACCGCTGTCGCTGCCAATGGCCTAGACGAATCGTGGCTGGGTCGAGAGCTCACGGAGCTAGAGTGGTCTAGGCTTGAGGGTGTGTCAAGGATTCACGGCCTACACTTGACGGGTGAGGGCGGAGAGTACGAGAGCTTTGTCTTGGATGCCCCTTACTTCTCGAAGACTATAGAGATTGAAACGAGCCGGAAAGAGTGGCACGGAGATAGTGGCAGGATGGTTATCGAAGAGGCTTCACTGAGGGACAAGCCGGGCAATTGAGGATCCTACTTCCTCTGCGATCTTTTCTTGGTCCAGTTTCTGGAATTTTCGGTTGATCATCAAGAGTTTTCCGTCTACTATCGTGGTGTCGACGTTTTGGCCGTTTGCCGAGTAGACTAGGTCGGAGACGACTGTCTCCTTTCGATGGATTGGGATCAGGTTCGGGTCTCGCAGGTCAAGGAGGACGAGATCTGCCCGCTTTCCGATTTCGACGCTTCCCAGCTCCTTCTCACGTCCGATACAGCGGGCGCCGTCCAGGGTTGCCATGTCTAAGACTCGCTGGGCATTCATGATGGTAGGGTCCCATCTGGAATTCTTGTGGACGAGAGCGGTCATCTTCATCGTATCAAACATGTCCAACCCGTTGTTGCTGGCGGGTCCATCGGTGCCAAGGCCAACCGGGACGCCCGCCTCCCACATCTCAGGAACAGGTGCCGTGCCTCCACTCGCCAGTTTCATGTTCGACACGGGACAGTGAGCGACCCTCACGCCCTTCTTGCCGAACAGCTTCACCTCACTCTTCGTCAGCCACACAGAATGGGCGGCCAGGACCCGGTTGTTGAGGAAGCCGATCTTGTCTAGATAATCCGCAACGCGACCTTTCCCGTCTTTCTCGAACTGGGCTTGCTCCCGCCGCGTCTCGGCGATGTGAATGTTGACCAACGCATCCTCTTTCTCTGCCACGTCTCTTGCCCAGAGAAGGGTCTCCTCGCCACAAGTGTAGGGCGCATGTGGGCCCACTGCGAAGCTGAGAAGAGGATTCCTGAGTCTACGGATGTGTTCTAGGAATTTGAGTGTGTTCTTCCTCTCTAGGTCTGTCCCAGATTTGTCAGGCTTGTCTATCATGCCGGGGGATAGGGTGGCTCGGAGTCCCGCTTCTCCGACCGCTCTCGCAACGTCCTCCATGTGAAAGTACATGTCGACGAAGCATGTCGTCCCTGTCCGGGTCATTTCCAGACTCCCCAACAGCGCGCCGTGGTAACACATTTCCCCGTCGAGCCGAGCCTCCAGGGGCCAGATCTTCTTCTCTAGCCATTCCCGAAGCTCTAGGTCGTCCGCGTAGCCCCGGAAGAGACTCATTGAGAGATGCGTGTGGGTGTTGATGAGTCCTGGGATCAGGGCCTTTCTCTTGCAATCAAAAACGTTGTCTTTTGCGTTAGGTTGTAGTTTTCCAATCTCGTCGATCCTTCCTTCGGTTATCCGGACGGATGAGTCTCTCAGGACTTGCCGCTGGGGATCCTGTGTGACTATCCAATCACAATCCTTCAAGAGCAGTCCGATGAATCATCACCCTATTCGATAGTCGCGTGACGTCGCTTGAGCTGGTCCTCAGTTATTCCCAGCCTATGCATAAGCTCGGGGACCAGGCTGTCGAGGAAGACTTGGCATGCGATCTCAAAGATTGTTCCGAGGGGAGCGAGGGGCTCATGGATTCCAGCTATCTGGCGGGTGAAATAGTCGCGTTCTTCCGCGATCGCTGTCCGCCCTCGAACCTTGACGACATAGTCGGCCATCTGGCCCAGCTGGTTCTCGGGAAATGAGGTTATCGCGACGACCTTCGCGCCTACCTCTTCGCTAATCTCTGCCGCAGTGATGGCAAGCTTGGTCTTTCCTGAACCTGAGATGGCTATGACTAGGTCGCCTTTGCCGATGGCGGGCGTTATTGTCTCGCCCATGACGTAGACGCTGAAGCCAAGGTGCATCAGTCGCATGGCGAATGCTCGTCCGATTAGGCCGCTTCTGCCGACGCCGAGCACTAGGATTCTTCGGGACTTTTCCTTGACAAGGAGCTCAACGAAGCCTGAGACTTCTCTCTCACTTACATGGTCGATTGAGTCTTTGACGCGGTCCATGATCTCTTCATACGCTTCGCGGAAGTGTCGGAGGGAGGTGCGTTGCGCCGGCATGGTTTGTCACTCTTGGCTGAGGCTGGCTTGGGATGGTACTGTTTTTGAACCCTTGTAGCCGGCGTCCAAGAGCCTGACGAGGCTCAAGGCTCGGGCTTTGCCTAGGCCTGCGCCTACCGAGATTTCTGTTAGCGAGGCGGCGAAGACCCTTCTCAATGACCCAAAATGGCCCAGGAGCTCTTCTGCCATCCTGGGACCTACGCCCGGGAGAGAACTGAGGACTGATAGTTGGACTCGCTTGAGATCATTTGTTCTCGGCTTCCGCACTATCAGAGGAGGGCCGCTGGATCCTCGTCTATGACGTCCACCTCGACCTAATGTGACCAAGAACTGTGCTGTCTGCTTTTCATCCGGGGCGAAGAACGTGTTGAGGCCAAAGTCGAGGACCGAGGATATGAGAGCACCCCAGAGGGAGCGGGGATTCCGTGATCCTCGAATCTCTTCCCAGAGGTCGCCTTCGACGATGAGAAAGATTGTCTCGTATGCTTCGCCGAGTCTGTGAGCCTGGTCGAAGAGTCGGCCGCTGTAGAGTGAAGAGACAAAATCTCTGACGGACTTCCGTTCAATCGCGTATGCGCCTACCAGATAGTCGGCGACGTCAAGGAGGCGGTATTCTACTGACACGCCTAGGGACCGAAGTGCTTCTGGCACTCCCGAGGGCTTCTCTCTCTCATCGGCGATTATCCGCAGCATGGTTTCACCCGGCTACTTGAGAAGAATATGAGTTCGACGAAAACTGTTCCAGATAGGAAGCGGAACTGTGTGACTACGTGCCGGCTCCTAGCACCTGATCCTAAAGGCAACAAATCCCGTGCAAAAGGAGGAGAGTTATGAGCCGCAGAACACCAAAGTTTCGTCGTCCTGGCTCAATGGCCAACTCGGGGATTCGCCATGTCGGTCTAATGGTGCGTGACCTCGGAAAGTCTGTAGAGTTCTACCAAGAAGTTCTTGGCCTCGATAGCAGCGAGCGCAAGAAGGGAGTAGCACTCATTCGCTCAGGCAGGGACACGCTCGTATTGCACGAGATGCGCCGTGGGAGGTCTGGCTTCCACTTCGGTTTCCGCGTGGATTCAGCCTCGAAGGTCGACGAGTGGCAAGCATGGCTTAGAGCCAGAAAGATGATTATTTACGATGACGTGACAGAGGAGAAGTATCGGAGCATCAAGATTAGAGATCCGGACGGTTACTTGATAGAAATAGTCTGCGATGAAAGAACTATCGCAGAATGATGTGGTCATCTATACGTTTCGCTCCCGTTGATGAGCCCGAAACGGGAACTGATTGGACGATATAGCCTATGGTTAGAATGTAAATAGGTACGAAACCGTCGGCTAAAACTGCCCGGAATGTCCGCCATAGAAGTCTCAACCCTCGAAAAATCTTATGGCCAACTTAAGGCTGTTGACGGGATCTCGTTCTCCGTACTCAAGGGTGAGGTCTTCTCGCTGCTCGGCCCGAACGGTGCGGGCAAGACCACTACGATAGAGATTCTCGAGGGGCTCCGGCAGCGAGACGGCGGCCAGATCAGCGTATTGGGAGCGGACCCGTGGAAGAAGGGATACCAGCTTCACAGGAAACTCGGGATCATACCTCAAGGGTTCACGTTCTTCCCAAAGGCAACCCCTCGAGAAGCGGTAACGTACTACTCGACTCTCTTTGGAGTGAAGAATGATCCTGACGCTATTCTCCGGAAGGTGATATTGGACGATGCTTCAAGTATCTATTTCGAGAACCTGTCCGGGGGTCAGAAGCAGAAACTCGGGCTCGCACTCGCCTTGGTTAACAACCCAGAACTACTATTCCTGGATGAGCCTACGACTGGCCTCGATCCCCAGGCGCGTCGCAACATGTGGGACGTGATAAGGGGATTGGAGAAGGAGGGGCATACTATCATGTTGACAACCCACTACTTGGAGGAGGCTGAAGTGTTGTCTGATAGAGTTGCGATTATGAATCATGGGAGGATAATCACTGATGGGACACCGGCCGAGATTATCGAGAAGCACGGATCTGGAGAGAGATTAGAGGTCAGGGGCGACGAGAAACTGGCTGATTATGTGAGAGAGAAGACGGGCTTTGACGTCACGTACCACAATGGGTTTGTCAGCGTCCGGCTGAGGGATAAGCGTGACGCGGTCATCGCTCTCTCCAGCATCGACCAGTCGGGTCTGCCCTGGAAAGATCTCAAGACACGGCACGATAGCCTCGAAGACATTTTCGTCAAACTGGTCGGAGGATCGATAGAGGAGGGCGGAACCATCAAGAAACCGTCAGACAAAAGCGAACCTATCGCGAGAGCCAACAACTAGAGAGTCCAATCATGGCAAGTCTCCGTCGCGTCTTGGCTGATCTCAAAGTCTTCGTTAGAGGCTATACTCGCAGCAAGATCGGACTATTCTTCAGCCTCGTTTTCCCCATTATACTGATTCTATTATTTGGCGCCATCTTCTCAGGAGGAAACGGTGGACCCATTAAGGTCTACGTTCAAAATCAGGATGGTGGAACCGCCAGCATACAGTTCGTCAAGCTGCTGAACAACAACAGCACGACCACCGTGACACTCGTTGATAAGGCTCAAGACTTGAGCCAATATCTCCTCGCTCACTCTGCAGATCAAGGCGTGCTAATTCCGCAGAATTTCACGCAAGACTTCCGCAATGGTCAGCTCGTAAACGTAACCGTTTTCTCAAACCCTGCCGACACATCTAGTCCAATAGTCTTTGAGACTGTCAGCGCTGTCGTTAGCCAGATGAACCTGCAGGGAGCCACTGTGCTGTACCATGCAGGCGTTCTGGAACAGAACATCAAGTCTCAATCGTACAAGTACATCGACTTTCTCATCCCTGGACTGATTGGGTTCTCAGTACTAACGAGCCCTATGTTCAGCCTAGTCAACATCAGTAGCGAATACAAGAAGACCAAACTGTTCAAGCAACTGTCCTTGACCCCGCTTACCAAGACTGAATGGTTAACCTCGAAGATAATCTGGTACGTCGTCCTCGGGATAATCTCGTTCTTCCTGATGACGCAGATTGGAGTTGCACTCTTTGGAGCACATCTTGACTATGCGTTTATGATAATTCCCTTCTTAGTAATTGGTCCGCTGTTTTTCGTGTCCCTTGGGATGCTGGTCGGAATGGTCAGCAAGAGCGTGGAGTCGGCGGCAGTGGTCGGGAACCTAATCACCTTTCCAATGATGTTCCTTTCCGGAACCTTCTTCCCTGTTACTCAAATGCCGATGTACCTGCAGAACGTTGCTCACGTGTTGCCATTGTTTTACTTGATTGATGGGCTGAACCAGGTAATGATCTTCAGTAATCTCGGACAAGCCTTGTTCGATCTTGAACTGATGATAGTACTGTCCGCTATTGCCTTTGTCTTCGCAGTCGCCCTCTTCAAATGGCGAGAAGACTAGACGTTGGAGCGAATAGTGTTAGAGAGGTCCACTAGGTCCTTCTTCCTTACATCTTAAATCCGGACGTTCTGAGCGTGGGCTCGATCATGCTTTGGCTGACCCCGTACTGCTGGTGAATAATCTCTGGGTCATCATCTGCGGCCTGCTCGTCTTCACCATGACAATCTCCGTAGGATTCTTGGAGATTGGAGAGCTGGGTTCAGACTTTGAGGTCAGTCTTCTCAAGACGATGCTGATAACCGGCTCAGCCTTCTTCTTCATGGCCTTCCTCGGCTTCAACACTGCGTTCGCCCCCACCATGGGAGGAATCATCGGCAATCCGCTCTACCATGGTCTCTTCCTCGGCGGCTCTTCCACCAACACTCAAGGTCTACTTACGGGCATGTGGTGGTCCCAGCAGAGCACAGGCCTCACCATCGGGACCTACTTTCTCTTCGAGACCGCCTTCGCATCAGTCACACTCGCCCTCGTAGGCGTGATAGTGTTGAGGAAGGTCAAGATGCAAGCTTTCTTTCTTTACTCGATCGTCTATTTCATCATCATCTGGAACCTGCCCGCGGCGTGGATCTGGAATCCCACAGGCTGGTTGGCACAGATGGGCATGGCCGACTTCGCCGGAGGGCTAGTTGTCCACGGAGCTGCTGGTGCGGCTGGTCTCGGAATCGTCCTCCAGGTCTGGAGGGAAGAGAAGAAGAGGGGAAATTCTACTAGTCCTCAAGTGGCTGTGAAGCTCAACCTTCCTTGGATGACGCTATCGATACTCCTCCTCTGGGTCGGATGGTTTGGCTTCAATCCTGGCAGCGTCCTAGCGTTTAACGACGAGGCAATGGTTGTCGTGCTGACGACCTTCCTAGCCGCGGCCTCAGCGTTCCTCTCCATCATGTTCTTCAGATATCAGATGACCAAACAGATGCCGAGCCTCATCTACGGGGCGAATGGTGTCTTGATGGGGCTGATCATCATCACGCCTCTAGCTGGATTCGTCAGCCCGCTGAGCGCGGTCATGCTAGGACTCCTCGGCGGACCCCTCTTCCTCGTAGGCGAGAGGTGGTTTGGAAAATTCAAGTGGTTCACAGACCCGGTCGGACTGTTCCCGGGACACCTTCTGGGAGGAGTGTTCGGGGTCCTGATGATCGCCTTCTTTGCTCAGAAGGGCTTCGTCACTTCACTTGCCAGTTTGACCTTGGAGAATGGTGCCTTGGTGCCTCCGTCGTTGCCTGACGGATTGTTTTACGGTGGAGGGCTCTCAGCGCTCAACCAGCTCGGCATAGAAGCTTACGGTGTCGCTGTTGTCATGCTTACTGTCTTCATACTGTCCTTTGTGACAGCTAGGTTGATCTCTGCTGCCATGAAGGGAATCACGACCAACTTAGCGAAGAACTAGTCTCGACGTCCCAAGTGTCCCCGTTGTTTCAGGGAACTCAACAATCATAAGGCCGATTCGGAGCTCGGGTTCTAGGCTTCGCAAGGCTGTATCTCATTGAGCATGAACCTTTGTCCAAAGTGTCACAAACCCATTAGGATTCCACAGGACGAAGTCATCGTCATCAGGACAAAGGTTGGACGGAATAAGTTTGTGGACCATATGGCTCACAAGGTCTGCCCGACTGACCAGGCGGTTGCGAGCCGGGTGGGAGGCCAAGAATACTGCACCAACTGCGGGCACAACAGGACTCTGCACAATCCCAAGTGCGGATACTCCAGCTTTGGCTACCAGTGCGACTGCAGAGACTTCCGCAAATGAGTTCAGAACGACAAAGGATTCACGCGGAAGTCCTGGAGTTGCGACAGCCGAGCTGAAGGCTCGTCGAAACTGGGGACCTTCGAGAAGGTTCTTTCCGAACTTTCTCCATGGTCGGAGAGACTGTTACCGTTATCTCCTGGCACTGGTAGCAAGTGGGAATCACCAGTCGATGCGCCTTATCCCTCATAGTAGTCATGGGGGCTAGTGGAACGAAGGCGCTGATTTTCGGATTCCTGCAAGGAGTCGCCGGAGCCATCTCGGGACTATTGCCTGTGAGGCTTAGTGGAAAGAAGACTGCCTCGCATAAGACGGTCAGTTCTAGAAGGCGTCTAGCTAGCAGGCCTAGAGTCAGCAGGAAGCAGAACAAAACCCGAAGAGTCAGATCTAGAACGAGGCACGGACCACGCTTGAGGACAGAACCGGAACCGATTGAGACGGTCACTGACAATTCGAGTGTAGCCTCGGTCTCTCAAACAGCTGTATACTCTTGTCCGGCATGCGGGCTGCAAGCTCCGAAAAGTTTGATGATTGAGCATCTCCTCGGAAGCCCCAGTCACAAGCATGGCCCCGCTAAGCCGGAGCCGACAGCCGATCGGACGGTCGAGAAGGACCCAGCCTCCGTCGAAAGCGATGAGGATTCAAGACAGTCGTTAAGAAACCTGTTGCAGATTCTTGTTCCACCGCGGGCATTCGGCCGAAGGCACGAACAGAAGACTGTCAACCCTATCTCCTATCTGGTCCAGACACCAGACTCCAAGGATACATCCAGCTAAGTGCCGCGTCAATGCCCTCTATCGTTGAATATCGTCACTAAGTCCTAGTCTTTGGGAGAGGGCTGGTCATCGTGTCGCAACGTAGATCGAGTCGTCGACACTGGGAGAATGTCTCGGCTTCAAAAGATCACTGATCACCTTTTCCTTCAATAGAGAGACTTTGTCTCTTAGAGAATCGTAGAAGCCGAAGCCCGGTCTGAGAGAATACTCCTCGTATAGTGATGCTACTGTCTTGTAGACTAGAACTCTCGCTGAGCTCCCAAAGCTGTGCGTGAGGATCTCCACGACTTCATCGAACCTTAGCGCAATCTCTCGCGGTGGGATCCCGTTCCTTTCCAGTAGCCGGCATACCTCGCTGGTGACAGCAGAGCCCAGCATGTCTCGGACGGTCCTGATGAAGCACTCGCTCATCGTGGACTGAAACGTCTCTACTAACGACGTGCGCACTGAAAAGTCCCCATTGGGAAAGACTTGCATTTCCTCGCCCGATTAGGCATGGTGTAACAATGTCCTGCCGAAAACGGGAACCACTACGAGCCCGAGTCTCCCCTGGTTAATAACTAGGCATCAGGGCTCGCACAGCCTACAAGAAATGAGACAATGCTCCTAGTCCTCGAGTTACAGTCAGCTAATCCGGAGGCACGCACGTCGGATGGCCATAAGGGTCTCTTTGGTGGTTGAGACGAGCTCCCCGAGCATAGCGCGGTCCCCCACTTACGAAATGCGAGCTCAAAGCCTAATTAGAGAAAGCGCGAAGCTCGCTGACGAGAAGGCGTTCGCTTCCCTACTGACTGACAGCATCCGAGAGTCGATTGAAGACACCCTAGGCAAGAACGTCCTCGCGCTCCTAGTATCAAAGGGACTGCTGGACGACGCGCAGAATCCGAGAGAGCTGGAGAGACAACTCAACTCCACATTCGGGAACGCGTCCGCAGTTCTAGAAAGGATCATCGTGAAAGGGCTCTACCAGAAACTACGGATACCCTTCGATTCAAACCTCAGTTTCGATTACGCTAAAGCCTTGGAAGTGGCAAGAAACGTCCAGCTCGTGGAGAGTAGGCGCAAATGAGCGAAGCCCAACAGGTTATTGCCACGCTATTATCATCGCAAGTCAGAGGAGAACTCTTGGTTCTGTTCCATAGAAATTCGGGGTTAGTAGATACCGTCGACGGCGTCGCTCGTCGAATAGGCAGAACGGGGTTCGCAATCGAGAATGACGTTCGGGACCTGGTGAAACTCGGCGTCCTAAAGACGAAGAAGATTGGCAGTTCGGAGGTCATACTCCTCGACCGAGCTAGAGATCGAGAAGTTCTCGAAACCGTTGCGAACCATATCAAGAGCGTCAACAGGAGCGAGCAAAATTGACATCACCAGCTTCAAGGACACGAGCCTCTGAGTTCGAACACCAATTCATCGGCAGGACAAGAGAGGGCGCACGGGTCAAGACCGGAATAGCAGAGCTTGACGAGATGCTACGGGGTGGCTTCATGGAAGGAGACGCGGTTCTCGTGGCCGGTAGCGCGGGCTCGGGTAAGACAACCCTCGCACTCCAATACCTTGTTAACGGGATCGTCAAATTCGGCGAACCCGGAATCTACTTGACATTCGAACAGATGCCGGACCAGACGAATAGTGATTGACTCGCTGAGTCATCTGGAAATGTTCGTGGCTAAGGGAGACTTGAGGAAGGAGGCCTACCGGCTGGTCAGCTTCCTCAAGACGAAAGGCATGAGCTCTCTACTGATCTGGGAAGCGGGCCAGATGAGTGGAAACTCGTTCAGCGTAACAGAAGTAGGGCTGAGCTTCCTCGTCGACTGCATCGTCGCGCTCAAACCAGTCGAGATCGAGTCCGCAGTGCGCAAAGCCTTGGTGATATTGAAAATGCGAGGGAGCGACCACGACAAGCAGCTCAGACAGTTCGAGATAACCCCCGCAGGCATCAAGATAGAATCGGCCTTCTCAAACTATGAGGGCGTGATGACAGGCTCTCCCAGAAGGGTTGGGTCAGAGAAGTTCATGGAAATGTTCCGCGGAGCCTCGGAGAAGCACAAGTGAGGAGATGAGAAGATGCTCGACCCTATCGTAATTCCAACCCTCTACTTCATCACAATCTTCCAGCTGATACTACAGGCAGCCGTCTTCTACTACGCTTACCGGGTGACAAAAATGACCGGGTCTTTTCGCGCCTGGACCCTCATCATTCTCGCCTTTGCTCTCCTAACTGTCAGAAATGTGGTGTCCCTCATCCTCACGCTCTCCCTCCCAGCCAATCAAGTGTCCTCTCTGATAGAGTCGGTCGGAGCTACCACCACAATTCTCAGCTCTGCCATCAACGTTGCAGCTTCTATCGCACTGTTCCTCGGAATGTTTGGTCTTGTCAGGAGATTCCAAAGCCAACCCAAAGCTCCCTAAGACGGAGACCCAATCGTCTCCGGACAAAGGAGGAGTCGACCGGTTCATTGAGCTATTCATGAAAAGCGTCAAGACTCGGAAAGGTAAGTAGATGGGGAAGAAACCTGAACAGCCCCAGCTTGAGAGAGCGGAAAAGACTCTGCTGGCTATCAAGGAGTTCAAGCGGTACCTGGACGGAATGGAGAAGGACCTCAGCCGTACGTCAAAGAAACTCTCGAACAGAGAGGTCGCTCAGAGCGTCGGATTCGTAGCCACCGGAATCCACGAAGCGCTCAACTACCTGGCGATAGTTAAGAAAGTAATTGAGAAGACCGAGCGTATCGTTTCCAAAAGAAATATTTCCTCTCCCGGTGGAACTGACGCGTCTCCCGAGCCGCGGACTAATCTATAGGTTAGTCTGAGAGAGCTTGTCGCGTGACTCATCGGTCGATGAGTTACCAATACTATGGGAAGTAACTCTTTTACATGACTGTTCGAAAGTCGGCGCACTTTGAAAGTTGAATCTTACGATATCTTCCTCGACGTTGACCTCTCAAAGCTCCGTTTTGACGGTAAGGTGAAGATCAGGCTCGAATCTGAGACAGATGTGAAACTTGACGCCGTCGATCTGGAGGTCAGCCAGATCCGGGCCAATGGGAGCCCTGTGAAATACCAGATGAGCGGAGAGGATCTCAGCGTCAAGACTGGAAAGTTCTCGGGAACCCTCGACATAGATTATCGAGGAACGATCTCGGAGAAGCTCGTGGGCTTCTACAAGGCAGCCTATGATGGTGGATACATCGCGTCGACCCAGTTTGAAGCGGCTTCCGCGAGGAGGATGCTACCCTCGATCGACCACCCGGCGCACAAGGCAGAATTCAAGCTGACAGTCAAAACCGACAAGGATCTTGATGTAATCTCGAACACGCCTTCGGTTTCTTCGAAGATTGAAGGGTCGAAGAAGGTTGTAGAGTTTCAGAAGACGCCTCGCATGTCCACCTACCTCCTATACCTAGGAGTAGGCAAGTTTGAGGAGGTGAAAGAGAAACACGACGGTGTCGAGTACGCGGTTGCGACGGTCCCTGGGAAATCGTCCGGCGCGAAATTCCCGCTTGATGTGGCGAAAGAGTCTGTCCAGTTCTTCGAGAAATATTTCGGTATAAAGTATGTTCTTCCGAAACTTCACCTGGTCGCGGTGCCAGAGTTTGCGGCTGGTGCGATGGAGAACTGGGGAGCAATCACGTTCAGAGAGATCGCGCTGCTCATAGACAAGGACAGCAGTGTTCGGATCAAGAAGCTAGTGTCCGAGGTCATCGCCCACGAGGTGAGCCATCAGTGGTTCGGAAACTTGGTGACCATGAAGTGGTGGGATGACCTCTGGCTTAACGAGAGCTTCGCAACATTCATGGCGGCGAAGGCTGAGGACGCGATGTTTCCCAAGTGGAAGACTTGGGAAGAATTTGTCAGATTGGATACTGCGGGTGCGCTGAGCCGTGATTCTCTGTTGAACACTCATCCGATAGAGGTGAAGGTCAACTCTCCGACAGAGATTGAGGAGGTGTTCGACGACATCAGCTACGGGAAGGGAGCAAGTGTGATCCGGATGCTGGAGGCGTATACGGGCGAGGAGAATTTCATGAGGGGGGTTCGGTCGTATCTTCAGAAGTACAAGTACTCGAACGCTGCTGGCATCGACCTCTGGACCCAGATCGAGGAGGCTTCGAAGGCCGAGGTGAAGAGAGTAATGAGCGAATGGATCAAGAAACCAGGCTATCCAGTGCTCAGCGTGAGCCTCAAGAGTGGGAAGATGGCGATCAGGCAGGAACGGTTTCTCTTCTCGGGAACGGCGGAGAAGACGACTTGGCCGGTTCCTATTACGATGAGATTGAACGGGGCGACCAAGAGGCTGCTCATGGACAAGGAGGAGGAGCTTGTCGATGTTCCTGGCAAGGTCGAATCAGTCAAGCTGAATGTTGATCAGACCGGCTTCTACAGGGTCCACTATGATGGGATATACGACAAGGTCTGGAAGGGGGAATTGTCCGCCTTGGACCGTTACGGAATCATCTCAGACGCCTATGCTTTTGCTTTCCAGGGCAGGACAAGCTTCGACGAGTATCTAGCCCTCGTTGATCGCTATACGAACGAGCAGGAGTATCTTCCCGCCTACGAAGTCTCGGACCAGCTAGCCTCACTCTACGCTCTTGCGCCAAGGGCCATTGCAGAGGCGTCCAAGAAGTTCCATAGAGCGCAGTTGAAGATCTTGGGGAACAAGACCGACGAGAACAGCATCCTTCTGCGGGGAGTGATGTCAGGAAGGCTCGCGCTGGTCGACGAGGATTACGCGAGAGAGACAGCGACGAAGTTCAAGGACTACGAGAAGGCCGAGCCGGACATGAAAGCAGCGATCGTCGCGGCCTACGCCCGCTCCAAGGGAGACTTCGACACAGTCATCAAGAACTACAAGAGCAGATCATCTGAGGAGGAGAAGACTAGATTCCTCGGCGGTCTCGTCAGCTACAAAGACCCATCACTGGTTTCGCGAGCACTCGGCCTTGCCACTTCTGAGGAGATTAGGAAGCAGCATGTGCAGAGTCTTCTCTTCGGTGCTTCGAGAAATCCGGATGCGAGAGATGCGACGTGGAACTGGGTCTCGAAGAACGTTGACTGGATGAGGAAGATATACGAGGGAGTCGGAACTCTTTCGCGTCTTCTAACCGCAACCATTCCACTCTTTGGAATAGGCCGGGCTGAGGAGTTGAAGCGATTCTTTGTGACAAACAAGATTCCAGAGGCTGGGATGGGAATTGAAGCGGGGATGGAGAGGCTCAAGATCAACGAGGACTTTCTCCGACGTATAGGAGAGACTAAGCGGCAGGTCATTCGGGTCCCAGAGCGGCAAGACAGTTAGAGCAACTAGATCTCTCTCCACCCTTAGGCGCTACTAGTTGGAACCTGTCCATGCTCGGCTCAGGCAGACAAGGACAATAGCCAACTGGCTGATCTACGCGTCAATCATACTCGGCGTCGCCCTCGTAGCACAGCTCTACTCACTTGTCCCATCCTGGCTCTTCTACTCAGTCCTAGCAGGCTGGATAGCCTATTTGACTGTTGGATTAGCGGTCGCCATGCACAAACGCGTGGCCTATCCCATGTCCCTCGTGCTCGCGGTTCTGACGCTCGCCGTCTCCCTCCCTCAACCGGAGCATTACATGTTCGGGCTGAGCGTCGCCTCTCTGACTTTTATCGCGGGTTCAATCATCCAAGTCGGAGTAATAGTCTCGGTTACGAGATATCTGCTACTGAGAAGGAGAGAATTGCGGAAGCCCGAGCGCCAGCTTCTCGACGGGCGCAGCTAGTCTCTGCTCGTCCCTCTTTCAGCGGCTCGAAACTGAGCTGGATTGAGCACCCTGGCCGAAGTGGAAGGTTGGGTGGGCTGGTCTGGCCGGTCTTGGCTTGTGAACCGCGCGGGTATGAAAGGTAACCTTGGTCGTCTTTATCAGTCCAACCTGTTTGAGAGCGTTGTCTAGAATTTCGAGCTGCTCAACGGTCAAGTCTCTATTCACTTCGATAACGATCCGCCTAACCCCGATGCGAGTGGTCGAGCTTCCAGTCACGTTGACCATGAGTGCTTCGCTTTCGAAGATTCTTGAGAAGAGAGCGATATGTTGGTGTTGTTACCGGGGCTCTTGGCCAGCTCAAGGTACAGAAGATTGGCAGTGCCATTGGTGCCAATGACCAGGCCAATATTAGAATAGCGGGGCCTCCTCAGCCATTCGTGAGATACACATGAAGAAGTATCCAGGAGATATTGAGACTAGGGCGATTCATGCAGGAGAGCCCAATCCGCGAATAGGCGGGGCAGTCGTAATGCCGATATTCCAGTCGGCTATGTACGAGACCGCAGGCGAGAAGTCCTACGACGATATCACATACATTCGTCTGAACAACACGCCTCACGCCCAGGCGCTAGCGGAGAAACTGGCCGCGCTAGAAAACGCGCAGGCCGCTCTCGTGACAGCTAGCGGGATGGCTGCGATCTCGACCTCGCTGCTAACCGTTCTATCCACAGGCGACCATCTCCTTGCTCAGGACTGTCTCTACGGTGGGACCCACGATTTCGTTACGAGAGACTTGGAAAAGTTCGGAATCTCATACACTTTCATCGACGGAAACGATCCAGAGTCATGGGAGAAGAAAATCCGGCCGAACACGAAGGCGATGTATGTCGAGACGATCTCGAATCCCCTCATGCAGGTGCCGGATCTTAAGGCTGTCGTGGATTTCGCGAAGCATCACAGACTGGTCTCTATAATCGACAACACGTTTGCGAGTCCCATAAACTTCCGCCCTCCTGAACATCGCTTCGATCTATCAGTCCACAGCGCAACCAAGTATCTCAACGGCCATTCGGACATTGTAGCCGGTGCAGTCATTGGAGGAACAGGGCTGGTCGAGAAGATTACTCACCGGCTCAACCATCTTGGCGGGAGTCTTGATCCGCACGCGGCGTTTCTTCTTCACAGAGGCGTGAAGACACTCGCGGTCCGGGTCAAGTGTCAGAACGATAGTGCATTGCAGATAGCGCGCTTTCTCGAGAAGCACCCAAAGATATCGAAGGTGAACTATCCAGGCTTAGAGAGTCATCCGGACCACGGGAGGGCGAGAAGACTCTTCGACGGTTTTGGCGGGATGATGAGCTTCGAGCTTCGAGGTGGGGTTGAGGCTGCTGAGTCGTTCATACGGAGGGCGAGGTTGCCGATTGTAGCTCCTAGCTTGGGCGGGGTCGAAACGTTGATGACTAGACCGTCACGGACCTCCCACTCAGGCATGCTGGTCGATGAGCGTAGACGGCTGGGCATCTCCGATGAGCTGATCCGATTCTCTGTCGGAATCGAAGCACCCAGTGACATCATAACTGACCTAGATCAGGCCCTAAAGTCCGTTGAGTAAAATCATCCCCAGACAAGCGGTCAAGCCCACGTCGCATCATGAAATCGGGAGATCAGGTGAGGCGAGGAACGCCTCAGCTTCAGCCTGATCCGGAAGAGCCCACCAGAACACAAACCGGAGAGGATTTCTTGAAAAATGTGCTGCCGCCGAGGTCTTGTTATGGCGGGCACGTCGTTGACGTGAGGTGCCAGATTGGCTCCTCACATCACTTGAGTGCGCTCAAAAAAGAGCTTGTGGGGGTTCCTAGTCCTGTGACGTCGTCGTAGCCAGGGGTAGCGTTGAGGCTGAGCGTCTGATCCATTGTCCGAAGCCGGTAGACTACTCCCGCGCTGGCGTCTACGCTGTTGACATAGTTTGCCCGTACTACCGCTACTGTGGAGGATGGGTGCGTGATGTCTGTGAAGGCAGCGGAGCCTGCGAGGCTGTAGAATAGTGGGTTGGCGAAGCCGTGTGGGTGGCCGGCTGCCTGGTCGGCGAGTGCCATGATCCCTGCGATGAGTGGAGATGATAGGCTAGTTCCACCGATCCGGTATTCGGAGTATGCTATGGTACCGTTCGGGAATGTCTGGGTCTCGCCTATGAGGTAGCCCGTGTTGGGATCGCCGACCGCTGATATGTCGGGAACCGCTCTGCCTGTGCGGCCCTGTGCTGTGAAGACGGATTTCAGCACTACTCCCACCTGGTAGGAGGGCTCAGAGAAGATGCGGCTGACGCCGCCTCCCGACCCGTAAAGCCAACTGCCGGGGGGTGTGGGTGACCATGTTGTGCCCGTCCACGAGGATGTTTTCGTTCCCCAAGCGGTCTCGAAGAGGTAGTTGTTTGATGCGCCGACCGCGAGGCTTGTTCCTCCCACGGCTGTCACGTATGGGCTTGAGGCTGGCCAGTCAGTGGTCGTGTAGCCTACTACGAGCGACTCATCGTTGTTGTCGCCGGACGAGAAGTAGATTCCGATGCCGGTGACCACTCCCTGGAGGATGATACTCTCGTAGGGTTTGATGTAGCCTTGTGGGAGAATCTCTGTCCGGAAGCCGTACGAGTTGGTGACGATCGAAGCTACGTGCCTGTCCACTACATAGTTCAGTGCCGCGTCAAGGTCTTGGAAGTTGTTGGGAGCGCCTACGTAGACGATCTTTGCTGCGGGTGCCATGCCATGAACTGCTTCAATGTCCAGCGTTTCTTCGCCGTACCAGCCCTGCGGGTCCTGTGCGATACCCTTCTCAGGATGGTTGTAAGTCCCTGGTGCGACTACCTGAACCAGCTGGTTGGCCGTCAAGGTTGGAAGCCCACGGTTGATCGACCACTGGTTCACATCCTGGACGATGGTCGGTGCTGCGTAGGCGTCGATGATTGCTACCGTCTGGCCTGACCCATCGTAGCCGGAGATGCCATAGGCGCCCTTGATCTGCTGAGGAGTGTATCCGCACGGCGCGTAGGGAAGCGTGCCCGTTCCGTACGGGTTGGTGAATCCAACCGCTTGATTCTGTCCCCAATAGGTTGAGCATGGCTGAGCGCTGACGAAGGCTGGGGGTGGGGGTGCGTCCCCGACAGAGTGATTCGTGAAGACGAACTGCGCGCTATCGTCTAATCCTAAGACGCCCGTGACGATGCCTGCCAATGAGCTAGGTATGGACACGTCTGAGGAGGGAGACCTCACGACGAGGCCCGAGACAGCGTAGAGTCCAAAGCTGGTTCCGAACGCCGACTGAGCCTGAGCTACGGTTCCTTCAGCCGAGACGTAGAGATTGTTTGATGGAGTGTATTCCACAGAGAATCCTTGGCTGCGCAGCCAGGACTGGACGGCTCCGACCTGCGACTGGGACGGGGCAAACTGTTGATGGAATTGTGATGGTGTGAGGTATTGTCCATAGGAGGGGCTCTTGGGGTTGGATACTGCTTGTGCGAGTGACTCTACTTTTGACGGGTTGTTCCAGCCTAGGTAGAGTCGGAAGCCGACGTAGCTTGCCGGGTCAGCGGGGCTCTTGTAGTTGTTGTTGTTCGCCCAGGTGGGGGCGCTTCCATTGAGCGTTGAGCGACCGTTACTAGAAGTCGTTGGAAGGGTGTTGGCGGCGACTGAAAGGTTGATTGAGATAGCTAGTACCAGTACTACTGTTGCGATGGCTATTCTAGGAAACGTCAATTCAAAAACCGAGCTTGTGGTTTTCCTCTGTAGATATTTAACGGTTGGCGATCTTCAGCAGACTCTGGGAAGCCGGAGACTTACAGCTTGATACCGGGAGGATCTATTCCCAACGGAATTATTACCTACCAAGGCATAGAATATCTCAGCTGCGCCAGAGCGGAGTCGACTTCTAGAAAAAATGAAGAATGCAGATCTCTCTAGACTGCTTCGACGAAGACTTGAAGGGTTGCGGGATGATACTCATCGCTAGCGTTTGATAGTTCGATCCTATAGCTTCCGTCTGTCTTTACAACGCCGCTCCATGTGCTCGTTGGGTCTGTGGGTGTGAGCCGTGCCGAGAATGGCACGGGAGTTACAAGGTCGCCATACGGCGGACCGTTCATGCCGAAGGCTACGTTCGCGCCGACTCCGTCCTTGAATGCCAGTATTATGGTTACGTTCTTGCCTGCTCTGAGGAGGAAGTTCCATTCGTTGTCGAACATGATCGTCGTTGTCTGGTTGACCAATATGCCTTCTTGGTAGTCGGTCGGTTTTGGACCGATGTAAGGCTGCCTTTGATGACTCGCGTTGTACCAGTTTCCTACCGCTACGACTCCTATGAAGGCAGCGAGGACGAGGAGGACTAGTCCGACTTTTTTCCAACGGCCCCTCTTCCTGACCGCCTGCCTCCGTAGCTTCTCGTCTCTCTTGCTGCGGGACTGCGAGGTCATCTCCTATTCGCCCATTCTGTTATTGTTTCCAGAAGGAGAATTGTCGGCGGGCAAGAGGGCCTTGCGCGGAAGAGGGCATAATCCATTACAGCCTTAGCTACAGTTGCCCTCAACAAATCTTCTCACCCCGTGCAACCTCAACGACCCCTCTCACGGATCCCCGCCATTATCTTCTCATTCCTCAAATTAAGCATCCCGGTCAAGAATTTGCAAGGGCTCTCGCATGTGCCTTGATTCGATAAGAGGTCATCCAGCAACGCTTTGAGTTTTTCGCTCAATTCGGACCGAAGGCTCTGAGAGCGAAATGATCACAGGGGAATACGTGGATACTTCGTGATATCGTTCTGTTCCGTAAGATTAATTAGATTAAGGCGGGAGTTGCGCGAGTGATGGATGCATGATCGAGGCTGTTTCCGGGCCGCGGGGAGACGCATCCGAGACTTCACTGGGAGTTGCTTCCGCGAGCACTGTCAGGTTTTACGATGCGCTGAGCATTGTATTTTTTGTGGCGG
>MNDT01000005.1:37085-68202 GCA_001915065.1 archaeon 13_2_20CM_2_53_6
AGAGAAAAAGGCGAGGAGCACTGTCCGCCTCTTCCACGTTATCAGCTACGCGTGCTACGGTCTGGCGTTCGTAGTCTTCGCTGTTGCCGTCGTCAACCTTGACACGGATTTTGGTGTGATGGGATTGGAGCTCACTGGGTGTGGGACCATTCTCATGGCAATCTCGCGCAGTATACGACTGGAGAGCCTCGCGTAAAGCTTGGAGCTTTGGAAGCTCAACACAGCGTTCAAGCTATTTCTTCTCTCTATATCTGCGACTTTCCTAGGCTCGGCTCTGCTCCACGAGACACCCGTAATTCACTATCTCCCTGTTGTGCTTGCAGTCGGCGTGGCAGTCTACATCTCTGTCATCGTCAATCCGACGCTTCGCACAAGACGAATCGGCGTCTATGTTCTGGCAACCCTCCTCATCTCTACGGCTCTGGCCGCGAGCGTCGCGGCAGTGGGATACTATAGCCTCTCGACCCTCGACTCGTGCGCCCCTGCAGGAGCTGTTCCGCTGGACTGGACAGGGAGCGTTATCTTAGATTCTGAGCGTCACCCCTATCTGGACTCGGGCGTGACCTACAGATTCAGCTTCGTTCTAACCTCAGGGCCTGGTTATCGGATTCGGGTCACACAGGATCCCTTCCCGACGCCCATCCTACACATAGCCAGCCTCTATCCCTCAGCGAACATCGAGGTGTGGAATTTTACTCCGTCGAGCTGCGGTAAATACTGGGTTGAGCTACTGAACATCGGCTTCGGCTCGCAACCAAGCGGCTATCATGTCCTAATCGCGGCTGTTGCGTCTTGAGTGGCCCGAGACTCTATCCAAGGACATGACCGTCTAGGGCTTACTTTGATTCCTCGGTGTTTGTTGGCTAACGGAATAGGTCTCCGTTGAGGTATCTCAGACCAGAATCTACTATCACAGTCACGATTCTGTGTCGGGGGCCAAGTTCACGGGCGATTTGGAGTGTTGCAAACACGTTTGCTCCACTGGAGATTCCTGCAAAGACTCCCTCGGTCTTTCCGAGCTGGCGAGCAGTATTGTACGCATCTTCATCGCTGACGGATATGATCCTGTCGACAAGGTCCATCCTCATTATTTTTGGTATGAATCCTGGTCCTATTCCCTCGATTCGATGGCCGCCGAGTGGTCCTTTTGACAGGTGTTGCGATGATGCGGGCTCCACAGCTACACATTTCACCTTGCTCAATCGTTCTTTGATCACTTCGCCGTTTCCCGAGAAGCAGCCTCCGGTTCCCACAGACATTACGAACGCGTCGAAACTGTTGAGTCGGTGTACTATCTCCTCGCCCATCTTGTGATAGCCGTTCTTATTGTCTTGATTGTTGAACTGGTCTGTCCAGAATGTGTTTGGCTGCTTGGACAATTCTCTGGCCTCGGATATCATCTGCTGGATCAGTTCAGGCGTGATCTTTCGATCAATGCTGGGAACTATGTCGACGGTGGCGCCGAGTGCCCTCATAGTGGCGAGCTTCTCTTCGGCGAACGCGTCTGAAGAGACGAAGTGTGAACGGTAGCCCTTGGCAGCGCAGACCATTGCCAGCGAGCTGCCGGTGCTTCCGCCAGTATACTCGACCACCCTTCCTCCGGGTTTTAGCTGACCTCTCTTCTCGGCTCCCTCAACCATCGAGAGGGCCATCCGGTCCTTCATGCTGCCGGTTGGGTTGGCTCCTTCCCATTTCACCCAGACTTCAGCTATCTCCGGTCCGGCTATTTTCCGGAGCCGGAACATGGGAGTATTCCCGATAGAGGCGAGGACATCGACGTCGACGATAGGGGTCTGTTTCTGTTCGATCTGAGTCTCTATCACGATGGAGCCGTCGCGTGGTTTCGGGATTTAAAGAGGGGCCCAGCCATCCGCCGGGCAACCTAAGGCTGATCGGCTGGTGCGACCGAAGAGGCTCAGATCGTCCTTTCAACAAGTCTTAACTCGATGAACGATCATAGAGAACATCCTATGCAATCTATGACCAGTAGGGTCGAGTTTCGCGATGTGGCGAAGGGGTTATGGATCTGGCGTGCGGAGCATCATCACTGGAAGCCAGGGGATGACTGGCAGCCCATTGTGACGTCGACATTTGTCGAATCGGGGGGCGAGAGGCTGGTGCTTGACCCGCTCGTCCCGAAAACTGGTGCGGAGGAGCTTTGGAAGCGTCTAGACAGTCGGCCGCCGACGGTCGCCGCCGTCCTCATTCCTGATCATGTGCGGGACGTTGACGAGTTTGTCCGTCGCTACCATGTCCGTCCCATGGGTCCAAGGCTCTTCTGGCCCGACGACGTCCCCAAGACAGCGCTGGAGATACTCGAACCGGACCGAGTGCTTCCGGGAGGCCTTGTCGCGCTTTACGATGGAAGAGGGCGGCTAGAGACGCCCGTCTGGCTGCCGGAGCAACGGGTGATAGTCTTTGGCGACGCGCTAACGGAACGGGGTGGCAAGCTCCTGGTCTGGTCTTCTCCGTGGCACGAGAAGCGGGCGTTGCCAGCGTTGAGAGAATTGCTCAGGCTTCCATTTGAGCAAGTTATCATTTCCCACTGCGACCATGAGCCGGTGCATAGCCGCTCGGCCTATGAGCGTGCACTGGAACTCCCGCCCTGGAAGGGATAGTGGACCCAGAGATAATCGGCTCTACTTCGGGTTCCCGGCTTTGAGCCAGTCGACATAGTCCTGGATGGCCGAGCGGGTGTCGAACCTGGGTGAGAAGCCAGTGTCCGCCTGTAACCGCTTGGTCTCCACGGGAGGTAACGGCGGAAATGGAAAATGTCCCGGGGGAAGGTCGACTTTGAAGTCTGGGACCACCCTCTTGACAGCTTCCACGAGTTCTTTGTTCGGAGTGGGTTTGCCTGAGGCTATGTTGTAGACGTCGTACTGGAGCTTTTCTGCGGTCTGGATTAGTGCGATGGCTCGGGCCATGTCCTTGACGTAGCACAGATCTATCGCATCGTCCGTGTTGCCGAAAAACACGTTCTCCAGGTTCGGTGCTACTCCGGCTACGGCAGCATGGACCAATCGTGCCGGGAGGCCGAGTTGTGCGCCGTCAAATGGGCCGTACATTCCCATTAGTCGAACGCAGATGGTGCTGATG
The DNA here is from genome assembly GCA_001915065.1 of archaeon 13_2_20CM_2_53_6. Taxonomy (GTDB): domain Archaea; phylum Thermoproteota; class Bathyarchaeia; order 40CM-2-53-6; family 40CM-2-53-6; genus 40CM-2-53-6. The sequence goes on from MNDT01000005.1 coordinate 40,182, forward strand.
CCGGTCTTCTTTGCGAACTCGTTCGCGGCTACTTCGACAATCTTCTGGTACGCGAGGATCGGGAAGGGACTCTGGAGGAGAATGGGTTGCTCCTCATCGGCTTGTCCCTGAACCCCGAGGTACACTCCGCCTGTGCTCGAGAATGTTACCCGTTTGACTTTCCATTCCACTGCGACCTGGACGGTTGCGGCGAGCATGTCGAAGTATCCCTTGAGGCCGGGTACGGGGCTCTCGGCCTTGAAGCCTCCCCCGACATTGACGATGCCGTCGATCTTGTGCTTCTCGCCGATCCTTCGCAGGTCCGCGGTCGAGGTCGCGTCGGCGGGTTCGATGAAGACATGGCGACGATCAATGTGCTTCTGAAGGAAGCGGGGGACCTCGGTGTTATCATGCCTAGTGACTACGCACTCTTGGCCCTGTTCGCCTAGGGCTTCTGTCGTGTTCGAGCCTATGAAGCCGTTCAGGCCGCCTACGACAAGAATCATCGCAGCTCGCTCTTGGACGAAATGTACGAGCCTGACGGGGCCGGATTGTGATCTTTATGATCCACGGTGATGATTATTTTTCCTCGTGTCTGTCCATCCTCAAGGTACCGGATTGCCTGGGCAGTCTCCCTCAAGGTGTAGCGTCTGTCGATTACGGGTACAATCTTTCCTGCGCTCATAAGCTTCTTCAGTGAGACCAGGTCTTCCTGGTTTGGTTTTGCTATGAAGAAGACGAATTTCTTGTCTCCTCTTGACGCTAATCGTCTTCGGATTGCAAAATAGAGTAAGCGCCTGACGATCTTATCTCTCATCCCGACAATGACGCATGTTCCGTTTGGATTCATTATGCGCTTGTAGTCAGAGATTGAATGAGAGGCGGCAATGTCACAGATCAGATCGTAACGTTCTCCATTCTTTGTGAAATCTTCCTTGGTATAGTCAATGACGTGGTCTGCGCCGAGGGATCGGACCATGTCCAGATTCTTCGTGTTGGTCACGGCGGCGACTTCGGTTCCGAATGACTTGGCAATCTGTACCGCAAATGTTCCTACTCCACCACCCGCGCCGTTGACCAATACCTTCTGTCCGGGTTTGATGTGTCCATGGTCGCGGAGAGCTTGTAATGCGGTGAATCCTGCTATAGGGACGGCGGCGGATTCCTCGAAGGAGCGATTCGCTGGTTTCAGGGCTATTCTGTTTTCTCGAGCAGCTGCATACTCGGCGTAGCCAGCATTGCACACGCCATATACTTCGTCCCCTGGCTTGAATTGAGTCACATTACTGCTGACTGCTTCCACCCTGCCGGCGAAGTCGCTGCCGACTCCGGCTTGTTTTGGTCGGCGCAATCCCATCCCCATTCGAAACAGGGGCAGTATGAGTCGTATTAGGAAGGGCGGTCCTCTCACATCGTACCGGTCGGCTGGATTGACGGAAGATGCGTAGATCTTTACCAGTACTCCACGAGCATCGTTCGGAGCAGGTTTCTCCACCTCCTTTAGCTGGAGAATGTCCGGTGATCCGTATCGATCGCGGACGATCGCTTTCATGAGTCCCTTCTCGACTTGTTCTGGTTCGGTGATCATTGCAACTTCCTCAATCATATTTCGCTAGTGCCTCCTCTGTGGTGTTTAGCATCTCGCTGATGTCGATCGGGGTTCCTTCCATCACGTCTTTCACCTGTTTCTTGGCCGTCTCGGTGAGTAGAGTCCGCAGGTCGTTGGCGAGTGGCTTCGATTCTGTTCTGCTGGTCTTCTCCTCGGTTCTGAGTACGACGGTGTCTCCCGAGACTTTCAGTGTGAATTTTCGAATGTCAAGTGTGATCTTGTCCTGGGTGACTCGGAGCGTGTGGTGTGGCGAGGCGGTCTTCACTTCTCTGGGGGAGTAGGAGAAGCTGTCTGATCCGGCGGAGAGTTCCATTGATCCGTCCCCTACAGAGAGGCTGCTTCCGTTCCATTTTGCGGTTGCCTGGTGGCCGTTCGTAGTGACATATGCGCTGCCCGTTCCTTTCGCCAGCCACCTCTCCTTTGGATGATGCTCGCCGTCTCCGTCCCAGTCGAAGATGAGGGGGCCGATCTTCCACCGGTCGCCCATGCAGCCGTCGCGGATCCTTATCCGGCCCACATCGACATCTTGTGCCTGCGATATTGCCTCTTCGTCCAGCTGGTTCGGCGATTTGCCGGACATGTTGACGACCTCGTCTCTGGATAGTGCTCTTCCCTGGAATGGGACTCCGACCGTCGTAACTGGGCCCGGGAGCGATGCGCTGACCATTCCCATCGGGGTCTTGAACGAGCTTGAGACCTCGCCCAGTAGTACGCAGCCGATGGTTCGTCCTCCTCGCCTGATCGGCATCCCTAGAGTGTCCTGCTTCACAGCGATTCTGGTTCCTTCCATTGTTGGTCCCCTGCCTTCTGGGACGATGAATGGTTTCGCTCCCCACTTTCGAGCCAGCCCGAGCCTCTGAACTGCGAACGCTCCTAGACCGGTTGCGATTGCTCCAACGGCAAGATCTGGGACCTGGCTAGAAATGACACCCGGAAAGACGTCTGACTGTAAGGACGCCACCCAGCCTAGTATCCAGATCGACACTATGATCGCGACAAATGCGGCCGCGAGGTTCCAGAGAATACTGCCAAGTGCTCTCCCTGCTCCTGAGCTGGTCTCTGTGCGGAGGACCCGGCCGAGGAAATACAAGACGAAACCAGTGACGAGCATGACGACCGAGTACTGTTGGATTCCGAGAGGCTGCCTAATGATCCAGACCAGAGCGAGAAGCGCCGACATCCCCGTGAGCGTGACGGTGATTCGCCTCACCGCGTTCGACATCCGGGACTCGTGTCCTATCTCAATCAACTTGTTCTTCTCCGAGTGCTTCGCTCATAAGCGCAAGAGTCCTGGTGAGCATCCGTCCCCTCTTGGTCATCTCGTAGCCTCCCTCGTCGCTGTGGCTGACCAGCCCCATGTTCAGCAGGCTCTTCAGATGATTGTTGACGGAGGCTGCTTCGAGGCCCGTGGCTGTCTTGAAGTCTGAGAAAGTCTTCCTTGTAGAGTAGAGCATCTTGACCATCTTGAGCCGGTCGGTGTTAGCTAATGATTTGAGCAGGTCAGCCGCCGTAGTCTCGGGCATATTGTCGACGAGTTCGTCTACGGCAATCTCTCCCCGCGTGGCCAGGCTTGACTTCACATCCTCCCGGATCTGTCTGACAAGGTCCTTCACAACGACGAAGGATGGTTCTGCCTGAGCCACGTCATCCTTCTGGAGATCAACCCTGATCGAGCTCGATCCCGAGTTCTCGAGAGCCTGGGAGACTTGGCGCCGTATCTCATCCTTCAGCGACCTGATCTCGTCCCTGAACTCTTTCCGCATATCAGCGACTTTGTCAGCCAAGTAAACGCGCCTATACTTGCCACGAAGGCTGAGTATATATGATTTTACTTCAGGCGCAATTTAGATAAAATACTGTTTCCTTTGTTCGCGAACCGTTGACTAGGCAAACATGTTGGCCCATTCTCGGATGTACCACTTGCTAATCATCCCATTTATGAAAAATGGATCGCCTTGGATGTACTCTTCTGCGGCTGCACGCGAGGACAGAACAGCCATCGTGCTCAGCGGCTCTTCAGGATTGTTCAGGAAAGCCCCTGACATCAGAAGAGTCCCCTTCTGATGCAACTCTTTCGAACGGGCTAGATGAGCCCCGATCTGTTCAGGCGCCTTTGCTCTAGCCTCTTCGAAGTTCTTGTATTTCGTTACGACGAATACCACGTAGTATACCGGTTGTCTCTTATGTTCTGTCATGTTCCTTTGATGCGATGTCACATCGGGATAAATTATTTCACAGTTGAGCCAGCCTCTGTCTGAGTCCTACCTGTTGCACTGAACTCGAATATTATTCTGTATCCAGAAGCAGGCAGATCCAGAGCCGGTACACGCCACTTGCACAAAGTGCCCTGATAACGAGTACCGTCTGGTCAAGGCGGGGGTTGCAGATCAGAAATGAATACTCAAGTCGCAACTGAAGGCGTGTTGAATCTTGGCTGCAGAAACTAAAGGAAGAGAGTCGTGGACTGAACAAGAGACTTCGAGTACAGACGATAGGATGCCGAACCAGCTAAGACTGTCAAGAGTTTACCGGTTCATTGACGAGCAGACAGGCGCCCCGCAGATCTCTGACTTTCCCGACTCTAATCCGACGGGCGATACTCCTCTAGAAATACGGATGAAGCACTTTACTGAAATCGAGAACTTCACCTTTCTCGGATATGTTCTCGCCCACGAGCTTGGGGGAACGACTCCCAGGCCTATTCGGACAGTGGAAGACCTTGAAGTTCCTGACGAGGAGTTTCAGAAGTTCGTCGATGAGGCGAAGACTGCGATGCTGACTGACGAGGAGCTTGGGGACACGGTGCTCGATGTTGGAATTAACTGGGAGCACTTCGTTGCCTCAACCGACAGCCAGCTTCTTCCCGAGCATCCGTTGAAGATAACTGATGTTCTGATGCAGGAGAAGATTGACGCGCTCGACTTCATCACGGAGGCGTTTGTCCGGGAGGTCAACCTTCGCAGTATCGAAAAGCAGACCGGAGCTCAAGGCCGGAAAAGCAAATAGTGACTGGCTCAATACAACTGAGATAGTCCCGCTAACCCTTGCTCTAAAATTAGTTGTAGGCTACGCCGCGCGCTTTAGGGACCGCAGCTTCGAGAAGTCAGGGACTCGTCTCAAGATAGGCGAGAGAATTAGGGGCCGCGGAAAACGCGGCCCGTTCAAACTTCCCTTCTCTTAGCCGTCCATTGCCTTCTGAACTGGCGAAGCTTCAGACGTTGCAACCACGTTAACGTCAAGAGTGGAATCGTAGCTAGCCCCATGGCTGCGAACCCAAGAAGGTTTCCGACAAGAACGATATACGTGCCGGAGACGAAGAGCAAGACGGATAGAGCAATAGTGCCGATCGCCAACTTCCTGCGCCATTTCATTCTCCACCTGCAAGCATCAGGATGAACGGTCTCGTAATGGAAAGCGTGGAGTCTTCCCACTTGGCGAAGACTAGCTTCAGGCAGGGGCTCGTCGCAGATCGAACACTTAATCCACCTTTGATGGTATACCTTCCGAATATCGCTAAGCATTTTCTTGCTCAGTCCGACAGCGATTACCAGAAAAAAAGTGGAGAGAGAAAGAGCGAATCCGGTTGTTAGGGCAGCTTCCAAAAGACTAGGTGTCGCGGTCTGCTCCACCTCTTCCGCCGATACAAACAAAACAACAGAGAGGACTCCGGTCACAAGCAAGAGAATCTTCAGCAACCGCATATCCTTCCAACACCCGACTTTTTGCAACTAGATGAACAGATAATTGTTGACGAGGAAACTATTGGCTTCTGGTGTTGAGTCTGCCTCCGCAGCTTGGGCAGAAACTCGCCTGTTCACCTCCCCCCTCGACCACAGTTCAAGCACACCTGAGTCATTGATGACATGCTTGGAGTTGAAGCAGGCTCGCCTACCCCGGTCCAGCTGGGTCGAATTTTTCTGGGACAGGTCCCAACGAGGCAGGCGAAGGTCCCATTCCTGACAAGACTCGCATCCCTGTACATGTTGAGCGCGTGGGATTCCGACGCCTCTTCGAGACTTCTCGGTTCCCCGAGAACAGCCGCCAACTGCTAGGTAAATAGGTGAAATGGTGTACCGGTATGCTGGTATACGTCTTGGCTTCCGACACCACAGTGAAGATTTCGCGGGAGACTCTTTCTCATCTGGAACGCCTGAGGGGGGAGATGAAGGCTAGGAGCATTGACGAGACGGTCATGGCTCTAATCAAGAGTCATCGGAGGAAGATTCTGGCCGGTGTCTTCGGGGCGGACAAGGGCAGGGTTAGGCCGTTCGCGCATGACGATAGAGGAGAAGACCGGTGAGGATTCTGGTCGATTCCTACGCCAGGGTCGAGCTGTTTCTTGGAAGCGAGAAAGGTGGCCTAGGGATACACGTCTAATAAATCATGTCGATCTCATCAGGCGTCGGCGCCCAGCCTACTCTGAACGTCCGCAGCCCAATCATAGAGGATTCACAAGCCTTCTGTAATTCTCTCTGAGTTCATTATAGCGAGGACACCGTCAGAGGTCCTGTCATCGGACACCGGGATACAGAATTCTTACATTCACGTCACGCGTCGCGTGGCTGGGCGAGAAACGCTGAAGCAGAAAAACGAGGTTCGTCTGGTAATTGTCGCGATAGCCTGCCTTGCCCTCCTTCTTAGCTTGCGTTCTTCAACTTCATATTCCGCGACACAAACGACTCGCTGGGCCCAGTCCTCTCGACTATACAGTTCGGACCCGGGCTCTCGGGGTCGTACCTGGACTCCGCGAAATTCACCTTCACTTCAGAGACTCCCCTGACATGGCCCGATGTTGCGTTTAGAATCCCGATCAACGGCCTCACTCCTACCCAGATCTCACGAGTGAATACGCAGACCGTCGTAATCAGCTGTCAGAGCCTGGGGCTAGGCGGGCAGGGTACTGAGGTCTTCGACTTCTGGTTTGGGATAGGCAACGCAGGCTCCTATACCACCCAATCGGTGGTCCTGACCGTAAACATCAGCGGGCACATCCCGCAGTCTGCTCTGACCGAGCACTCCTACTCAGGAGAGGCAACATTCCACATAGTCTCTCCTCCAAACGGCACCCTCTACGTCTCCGACACACCGTGATTCGTTGAAGTGTCGGTCGAAAGCGAAAGCGTCGGTGATCTTAAGGCGATGCATTAGTTGGAGGCTTGTACAATCTGTGAAGCTGATATGTTCCGGAAATGCTTGTGCGGACTCGTGACTGCTATGACAAGAGCGCCAATTGCGACCAACAATCCGAAGGGCATTACGGTAAGCCGGGACTCTGACGAGAGCTGAACCATGGCTATGATACTGATGAAGACCCCGATGGCCATGGGGATGGTCCCCTTCCTGAACTGGCTCCAGCTGAACATGAGGAGGCTTCCCGTCACGACCAGTAAAAAGGCAAGTGGGTCAAGGATGTTGTAGGGGAACCTGAAGTCTAGAAAAGTGTAGAAGGAGTATCCTGGTGTCTCCGAAACGGAGAAGGGTAGCCAGTCCAGCTCAGAAAAACCCGAAACGAGGATGAAGCTCCACGGAAGCAAGAGAGAGACAAAGCCCAGCAAGCCCGTAGTTTTGTTCCGGGAGAGTTGCATTCGATTCATCTATCACTTGGGGCGGATTGAGTTTCCGAGGGAATTTAGCATTATCCCCTTTCCCCTCTTTCCGAATTGTTGTTTGTTCGACATGAAACATGCTCGGAATGATTCCGGGCGGCCAGAGGCCTCTCGAAGTACACTGAGAGCCATTCCGGGTCCCAATGTGCGAGCGATAGATCTTCACTCTGAATCGCACCAGGTCATGAAGCACTGATTATTACCTGAATAGAGTAGCCTTTGGAAATAGCTGGATATCCAGACCAAAATCATCCCTTCTCTACATAGTTGAAAGAGCCTCGTTGCAGACTCGAGTTGCCGATAGGCTTAAATCCGGTCTGAGAAAAAGCGTCACTTTTGATTGTCTAACAGCCCGCGCCTCCTTCTTCTGGTACTGACTGCAGTCTTATTATTCTCCAGCATGGCCCCGCGAGTCTTCGCAGCCGACGACTCAAATGGCGGAAACCTCACAGCGACCACTAACAGTACAACATCGACTGCTTCGACCAACCAGACCCTAGACACGTTGCAACAGCTTAGTCGGGGCGTCAACGACACTCAATACGCCCAGTTGCTAAACCAGCTGGACACGCAGCTGCACGATGGCAACAACATAGGTGCCCAACAGACGCTAACTCAGCTCAAAGCCTACACGGACTCATCTCAGGGGACAAAACTCCCGGCATCACTGCGCGACCTCGTCCAGAGCCTAAGCGTAGATTCGAACGGGCTCACGCTTGATTCGAGCCTACTTAGTCAACTCATCGGCACGCCCGGAAGCAATGGAATGCCTATGGGGCTCAACGGAATGGACCCGGTACGCGCCGCAAACGATCTCCAAAGCCTCTCATCTCTCACACAGAACATCGATCCAAAAACATCCCTCAGCCTCGCCCAGGACTCTAACCAGCTTCAAGATTCCATACTCTCCGGACTATTCGGCGGAGACCAATCGTCTCAGTCGCCACAACTCCCTAAGCCACCATCAGTCCAGATCGGCAAGCTCGGTGCCGGAGGCAAAGGACCATTCTTTCCAAACGTCTCAGCGACTCTCCCGGGCGGTCCTGGGTTGTCAGGAGGCGGAGGCCCACCCATACTCCCAATCATCGTCGTAGTGATAGCAGGCATCGCGGGTCTTCTTTTCTTAAACAGAAAACGGCTCAACCTTCATGGTAGACGAGTGACCCCGAACTCGTTCAAGGCCAAACTAAAACTCGGAAAGTCCGAACTGGGATTGAACTTGAAGAGTCCGAGAGACCTGATCATATACTACTTCCGAAAAGCCGTCGCAGCAATGCACAAACGGGGGGTACCTAGACTCGACTATGAGACCCATAGAGAATTCTCTGTCAAGTGTTCGCCTAGGCCTGAAGCTGTGCCCATCAGCGATATCTCGGTCCTCTTCGAAAAAGCTATGTTCTCAGGCCGAGAAGTCACATTGCCGGAGGCCGATCAGGCCCAACAAGACGCGCTACAGGTCGAGAACAGTTCCGTAACGACAGATAAGGAACATCGGCAACCGTCCCGCAGCGCTCTAGCTCGTCTCTTCCGGGCAGGTTGATCGGCCGCTGAGATTGAAGAGGATCCTACTCCTATTCTTCGAGTTCCTACTCACACTCTTCCTTCTACCCTTTCTCGGCCCGCTGGCTCTTCCGATCGGCGCAGTAATAATCATCGCGACATTCCTCCTCACCCGACGCGGCAAGGAGCGGCTGGGGCTTGCGAAGCCGATTACCCTACGCCGGTTCTTAGGACTCTTGCAAATCGTCGCCCTGGTCGCCATCCTCTACTCCCCATCAGCATTGCATATCTCGGCGGGTGCAGATGGGCCTCAGCCAGCCAGGCAAGAAAGCCTACTTTCTAATAGGACCGGACGAGAACCACAACCTGACGAGTACCGAAGCCGAGATAGTCAGTAGTCGCTACTTGAACGGAACTCTCTCTCTCCTTGTGTCAGAGGGAAACAGCACAAACAACTCCTTCCTTCACTCACTCTTCCACGTCCAGGTCAAAGGAGACGCGATCCTGGACCAGTCGAGCCGTTTCCACGACAACCGGGTCTTCAACATAACCGGCCAGCTGGACACCCAGACCGTAGCAGGCGTTCTTGACATCGCCTCTCCAATAATATTCGAAAACTTGACCAGCATGTGGACCGTAGCCGCGAGTAGCGACAACTCCACAGAACGATCCTACGACTACCACGTACAGGCCAACACAACGATGGGCACCAGAACAGTAGTAGCGGCCAGCGAGACAAACGGCGACCGCGCTCTCCTAATCTCCGACTCGGCACCCTTCTCTACAGCCTACAATGGGACATTCTCAAGCCTGGGAGTGAACGAGGGAGCCTTCGTCGAAGCCCTCACAGACTGGGTCACAGGTTCTGATACCAACATGACCATCATAATCGACAACGCCCATTATCGTCTACCACAGAACGTTGGAGGATCCTTGGGCCTAAATCTATCGATCGGCCGAATCTTCGCTCTTGTCCTCGCCTTCATCATAGTGCTCACCAGCGCATTCTACACCGGGTTCCTGTCTTTCTCAAGACCCTTCATACTAGGAGTAGCCCTCCTCACGACATGGTCGCTCTACGGCACACTCACCCGTCGCTACGCAACGGAGAAGAAGGGAAAAGACGATGAACCGCTTCCCAAGATAGAGAAGAGTATCCTCGCTGAGTCCAAGGAACGCAGAGACTTTCTCAAGACATCCAGAAGGAAAGGATTCTACGTGGCGACGCTCGACCAGATGTACGATGTTCTTGACGCGCTGACTTTTCGAGAGTTCGGGACAGAGATCTCAGCTCTCAAACTTGAACAGCTGACCGCCAGGCTTGGAGACAACCAAGGAATACTGGCCAGCAGACTTTTCAAGCGTCTCGGCAAAATCGCTGAATATGCTCGAGGAGACAAACGACTCCTGTTTCCTCCCGTGTTGAGATGGAAAAGGACGACGGCGAGGCTGACAGGGCAGACCGAACAAGTCCTGAACCAGCTGGGCCTCACCATGACCGGAAAGGGCCAGAAGAAACAACTGGACTACAGACTCAGGAGAGGCTAACAACACAATGACAACAGCCAGCCTCCAAAACTATCCCGTTACCACCCACCGGGTCAAAGAGGTCACTGACAAGATCAGCGCCGAAGTCGGCAAAGTCGTCGTGGGAAAAAATGAGGAAGTGAAGATGATAGTCGCCTGCCTCCTCGCGGGCGGTCACGCGCTTCTACAAGGTGTGCCTGGGGTAGCCAAGACGGTCATAGCAAAAGCTCTGGCGAATTCTCTGAATCTGGAATTCCGAAGAATTCAGTTCACTCCTGATCTTCTTCCCTCGGACATCGTCGGCACTTTTATCTTCGACCAGAAAGTCTCAGACTTCAAACTCCGTCAGGGGCCAATCTTCGCCAACATAATTCTCGCAGATGAGATAAACCGGGCCTCCCCCAAGACACAGTCAGCCCTCCTAGAGGCGATGCAAGAGAAACAGGTCACAGTAGAAGGAACAACAATGAAGCTCCCGTTTCCCTTCATGGTCCTAGCTACCCAGAACCCGATAGAGTTCGAAGGAACCTACCAGCTCCCCGAGGCCCAGATCGACAGGTTTCTCATGAGAATAGAGATCGGTTACCCGTCCCGCCAGGAGACCATACAGATCCTCAAGAGGCTACAACAAATCTACGAGTGGAACCTCAAACCCGTAGTTGACGGAAAAACCATCCAGGAAGTGATCGGCCTCGTCTGGAAAGTAAACGTCGATGACTCAGTCGCCGGATACATAGCCGACATCGTGGAGGCAACTCGGAAACATCCCTCGGTCAGGCTTGGAGGCTCACCAAGAGCAGCCACTGCGCTGCAGACGGGATCTGCAGCCGTCGCCCTCATCGAGGGACGAGACTATGTGATCCCTGACGACGTGAAGCGAGTGGCTCCCCACGTGCTACCACACCGCCTCGTCCTAAGCCAAGAGGCACTCCTAGACGGTACCACTCAGGCCAGCATCTCAAGCATAATCGTCAACTCAGTGAAGGCGCCATAATTGGCCTTTCTGAGAACCTCCCGGGGGACAGTCATACTACTGCTCGCAGCGGTATTCGTATCGTTCGGCATCCTCCAGCTATCGGACTCGAGCATCGCGCTCGTCTACACTGGAATCGGTCTCTTCCTCTTCTATTACATCTCACGACTCGTACTCCAGATCAAGATCGCGGCTCTCAACAGGATGGAAGTCTACCGAAACCGGCCCGTTTCGATTAGCGAGGAGAAGCCCCTCCCGGTCTCTCTAGAACTTGTGAACGGGACTTTCATGGGAGTTCGAGTTGAGGTCTTCGATAGCTACCCGCCATTCTTCAGGCTGAAATCAGGCTCGAACACGGCCGTCGTAGGAGTTCCTGGTAGAGGCTATTCGAGACTACAGTACGAGATTCTCCCCACGTCCATAGGACGGCACGAGTTCGGACCGATACATCTGACAATGCGAGACCTTGCGGGCCTCTTCTTCTTCCAGCGAGACATCGACGTGCACGGGCGCGTAGAAGTAAGGCCGCGAGCCAGAGAGCTCGCCAAGGGATCATTGACCGCGACGGCCTTCTCAACCTACTCGGGTCCCGTCGTCTCCCGACGGAAGGGCGAGGGAATGGAATTCGCTGACATTCGACACTACACGTATGGAGACCCATACAAGCGGATCGAGTGGAAGTCCACGGCGCGGACGGGGGAGCTGATGGTTAGAGAACTGCACGCCGAGACACAGCTCAACGTAATGGTCCTCCTCGACGCGTCTGACACGATGGCCTACGGCCAAGCGGGACAGACTAAGCTGGACTATTCGGCGCGCGCGGTCGCTTCTCTGGTTGCATACCTCTCGAGGCGAGGAGACTTCTTCGGGTTAACCATCGTCCAGGGCGAGAGACCCGCCACGGTCATGCCCCTTTCTCGAGGCCAGCTCCAGATAACTAGGATCCAGAATCGTCTCGGCCAACTCGAACCAACTGCGGCTAGACCCAAAGCACTGGCTGAGGCGATATCAAGGTCTCTGACGCTTGGCGGAATCAAGGGCCGCACACTCTTCTTTGTTCTGACTGATCTTGAGAGTGAGGAAGAGCTGTCTAGTCTCAGACAATTACGGGTCATGAGCCATGAAACAGTCATTGTCTCTCCCTACACTCCACTCTTCGAGTCTCACCATCTCAAAGGGTTGGACCGGATGATTTTCGCTATCCGCACAGCCTACAACTGGCCCGTGAGGGAGGAGCTTATGCTCGAGGCCGGAAAACTCGGGATCCCATTCTTTGACGTGGGACCCAAAGACCTGTTCTCATCCCTGGTCCAGAGGGTGGAGGAATACAGACGGACGGGAGGCTCATAGGTATGGGACAGGCTCTGAACAGGTTTCATCCCCAAGCCCTCATCTACTACGCCCTGGCAGCGCCAGTCCTCATTTCCGAGGGGGTGTTGCTGACGTCATACCTGTCCAACTTGGACACTGTGCTATCCTCCTTCAACGCGCTAGCGCCTCCGATCGGACCCTCCCTGGCCATCACGTCAACAATTGCTCAGCTACTACCCTGGATATTGATGGGTGCTTCCGTCTATGCTCTCTTCGCTCTCAGGCCCGCTCTGATGGTCACGCTTCTCACAGTCTTCTTCCTACTGCTGACGTCCTCTCTAGGCCAGGTAGACTTCTACGTCGCTGCCCTAGTCGTCGTCTCGTCCTTCTTGAGTCTCGTGGGCTTTAGCTACGCGCGAGCTGCCAAGGTCCTTCTGGGACGCAAGCTCAATCTCGAGTCCCATGGCCCGGTCATCTTCAGGCTTACGAGTCTCGGCTTTGACCTCTTACTACCCATCTTGGGTGCCCTGGGAGTGATGGCCGTTGTCGCGTATGTCATGGGCATCATCAGGGCCCAAGTCCATATTCTCCCCCAGCCGCTCGCCACTCTGGGAACGCTCTATCTGGAGTCGCACCTGTACCTGATCATGACCACTCTGACTGTGGCTGGTGGAGCAGTCTGGGCGATGCGGGAGGTCTTGGAGCCGATAGTTCTACGGTTCACTCTGACTCCTGACATCGCTCGGGAGATGGCTCTCGACCAGGTCAACGATATCTATGGGAAGATCCTCTGGGAAGCTCAGAAGAAGCCCAGCAGGGGTCTGTCACCCGTCGTCATCTTCAGCGGCCTGCTCGTCCTCCTAGTTGCACTACTCGTGTTTTTCGTTGGACCGTCGCGGTCGGCCGACGAGCTTCTTGCCGCACTGGGCATTAGTAGGATAGTGCCCAGCCACAACGAACTGTTACTTGGAAATGTCGCGGAGAATGTTGTGAGGTCGATCGATCAATATCTCATTGTCATGGAGAACATTCTGAAGTTCATAATCAAACTCCTCTGGGGTTAGGCAAGAATCATGGAACAAGTCAACGGCCGAACAACGGGAGGACGCTAGCATGCCCCCCAGATTCTCTAGTAGCGCTCTCTGGGCGGGTGTCGGTCTAATCGCCGTATCTGTATACTTCTTCCTAGCAGCCATCAGCCTCATCAGCCCGCCTGCGACGGAGGTCGTAGCCTCCCTCCTCTCCGCAGTCATCGGATTCGTGATGCTTTCGGCTGGCACCAGCCTCATCCGGACCTACGTGATCAGCCGCGTCGCAGAACAAGACCAGACTAAGAAGACATAGAAACGTTCTCTCATTTCATTGCTCGGCCGGGCAAGTAGAGCGATAATGATCTCACCCGAGCGGGAGACCTCTCGCGGCCAGCCGGAGAAACCTTCCCTTCCGACAAGGCCGGTTAGGATTGCGCATTGACCCAGGTCTGCATCTTTTCCTCAATGAGGTCGAGAGGTAATGCGCCGTCGGCGAGTAACTCGTCATGGAACGCGCGAATATCGAATTTCTCGCCTAGCATTCTTTCTGCCCTGGATCGTAGCTCGAATATCTTCAGTTGCCCAATTTTGTAAGCCAACGCCTGTCCGGGCAGAACAATGTACCTTTCAACCTCCACGATAATGTCCTCTTTTGACATGGCGGTGTTCTCTTCGAGAAACTTGATGGCCTGTTCACGTGTCCATTTCAACGCATGAAGTCCTGTATCTACCACAAGCCGTGCCGCTCGAAATGCATCCGCTTCGAGACGGCCAAAATCTGAGTACGGATCCTTGTAGAGGCCCAGCTCTTTCGGTATCGCCTCCGCATAGAGACCCCATCCTTCAATGAACGCGGTATAACCAGGCCAGACGTAGCCGCCGTTCCGACGAAACTCGGGTAGGCCTCTCAGTTCCTGTTGTAGTGCTATCTGGAAGTGGTGTCCTGGGACAGCCTCGTGATAGGCGATCGCTTCCATCTGAAACGTTAGTCGAGTCTCCGGCTTGTACGTGTTCGCATAGAAATAGGCTGGGCGTGTGCCATCATCTGTTGCCTGATAGTAGTGGGCCACAGGGGCTTCCTTTGCTCTGAATGACTCTATCTCTTTTACCTCGCACTTAGCTGACGGAATCCTACCGAAGAGATGGGCAACGCGCGAGTCTATGTCGTTGAGGAATTGACGGTAGCCGGACAATATTGACTCTGCACCAGTATTCTGGAACTTTGGCTCGCTGCGTAGATACTTCGAAAAGGCTTGGAGATCTCCGTCGAATCCCACCTGGCGCATTATCAATTTCATCTCCTGCTGGATCTTAGACAATTCCTTCAATCCTAGGTCGTGGATCTGTTCTGGCGTCAGATCGGTTGTAGTGTAACTCTGGACAAGGAATCTGTACCAGGCGTCACCATTGGGCAGTGCCCAGTATCCTACCTCCTCTAACGACATCGGCAGGTACTGCTTCTCGAGATACTCGAGCAGCTTCCGATAAGAGGGCAGAACCCCCTCGACGATAGTATTCTTGATGATTCCTGACAACCGATCTTTGTCATTCTCAGAGAAGCTTTCCGGGAATCGCTTAGCCGGCCCGTAAAGTGGGCTCGACTCTGGAGTTGAGAAACTACGGTTGAGAAACGTGTGAAGGCAGTTAGCTGGGGAAGATCGATATGAGGTCCCGCAAGCTGGTTCAACGGCAACAGATTAGGACGGAAGCGGGCGACACCGATCCTCTGGATCAGCTCTCTTGAGAAGAGGTCGTAGTTGATCCGGTCCTTAGCGGATAATGACTCCTTCGAAATACCACTAACTCGTCCAAGAAGATCTTCGGCTCTGGATGTCCACTTGTCATACGCCTCCTGGGACAAGTCTTCAAGCTTGTCATCGTATCTATGATCTCCAAGGTATGTGGCAAAAGAAGGCCATGACTCTAGAACAAAATCCCAGTATTCCCTAAACAGAGAATCAAGACTCGACACTTGGGGTAAGATTTCAACTTGGGAGGTCATCGGTACCAAGAAGGTCGAGCTAGGATCTAGGATAAAAGAGTGAATTTCGTCTTAGGTCGCTTGCCGTAGAGAACCTTGTCGTGGTCCACCGACCACTGGGTCTTCTTTCCAGGTTTGGAGGCCCCCCCTATGTTCCTGAATATTGGATTATCCGGGTAGACCCTGTCGTCCAGCACCAGCCGCTTGGCAGCCAAGCGCAACGCTTCCTTCACAGCGAGCTTGTGCTCCTCCGCATACCGTGCCAGTAGCTGGTACTCAGTCTCATTCAGCTGTGTTTTAGCCATCTTCAATGTCCATCAAACACGCTCAATGAAGCATCGTCCAATAATAAACAGTCGGGTTTCTGCCAATCCCCATGGTCCCGAGTACCTGCAAGGGGATCTTAGAACTATGGCAGGCTCAGGCAATCGCCTTGCGTAGCAGGACCTCGCCTGGAACGACTGTCATTATTCTGTACATGTTGAGCGTGTGAAGACTCCCGTGTAACTTGGAGAGTTCGCCGAAGCTTGTCCGTGTGAATCCTTCTGATGTGAAGAGTGCTTCAGAGGGTTTGTTGTCCTCTTCCACGCTAGCAAGCACTTCCTCCACCTTGGAGGCCTTGAAGAGACGCAGGGCGTCTGCCAGGAGCTGTTTCGCGATGCGTTTCTTTCTGTGGGCCTTTGCCACGGCGATGTAGTAGACATAGCCAACGCTCCCCTCCAGCGTTTTCAACATGACCAAGCCGACAGGCTTGCCTGATGACATGGCAGCTCTAACGACTTCTACGTCCCGAAGGGTCCTTTTGGAATGCATTAGGTACCATCCTTCGAAGCTCTCCTCAAGTATCCATTCCAGGCTCGCCCTCTTCCGGGCGGGGACGTCCACGATTGTGATATCTTCCAGTGTCGTCATAGGCGGAATACTCGCTTCGCGTTGCGCGAGAGTATCTTCTCCTTGTCGCGTTCGTCAATGTCCAGCATCCTCACCAGTGCCAGTGTTTCGGAGTGTTTCGTCACCGGGTAGTCGGTTCCGAAGAGGACCTTCTCAGCGCCCCCAGCATAGTAGATGGCTTCGCTGATCTTCCGGGCAAGCCACCCTGCATACTTCACGGCGTATGGGGTAGGCGTGGATAGTCCGGAGATGTCTGTGTAGACGTTCGGGTGCTTGTAGATGAGCTCGGCGACATCCATGAACCATGGATTGCCAAAGTGGCAGAGGATCATGGTCAGCTCCTCCCTCTTGTTGGCCAGCCCGTCCAGCGTCAGCGGGTGGGAGCGGACGAGGTCACCATTGCTGAACGCCGTGTCCCCGGTATGGAAGAGCACAGGGAGCTTCGCCGACTCGGCATAGTCGTAGAGCCTGTCATAGACAGGGCTCTCCGCTGACGCGTTGACGTAGCCTAGTCGGATCTTGAAGGCCCTCACCTCTCTCCTGTTCTCCTCCCACGACCAATTTTGTACCTCCGCATCGTGTCAAGCAGCTCGTCCATGGTGTACATCAGGCCGTTCATTCGCGCGAAGCGGTTGAGGGCGTCGTCTCGACGTTCAGACAAGTGCACGTGCGCGTCGACTATCTCTCGCAACAATCTCACACGCCGCGTCTGAATCTGACGACACTTTTGGACAGGAAGCAGTAGCCGTGCTGCCCAGACCTAGGTCTCGCTACTCTTCTGCATTGGGCAGTTGCTCGGGAGCTAGAAGTTTTCGCTTGCTCCTGTTCCGTCTAGTCTCCTCGTATCGAGACTCTACCCAGCCAACCACTTTCTCCTGGGTCATCTTCTCTGCTTCCAGCTGTTTGTCCATGTTCTCCGCGACTACTCGGAGAAACATTTCAGGGTTGACCGGTTTGATGATGTACGCGTCCGCTTGCAGGTTCACAGAATCAACTGCGTTCTCCAAGGACGGATACCCGGTGATCATGATCTTTCTGGCCCGGGGAAGAATCTCGTGGACCCGAGCTAACAAGTCTGTTCCCTCGACATCCCGTAGCTTGATGTCAATAATCGCCAGATTGTATGGGTGAGCCTTGCACTTCTCGACTGCTTCAACGCCGGTCGCGACGGTATCGACTTTGTAGCCCTCCGGCTCCAGAATATCCTTGAAACTTTTCAGGATTCCCTGGTCATCGTCGACGATGAGGATGCTCTTTGTTACCATGACAGAGCTCACCTCCGAAGGTCGAGGGGGATCTCGACCGTGAACGTCGTCCCCTCTCCCAATTTGGAAGTCACCTTGATTTCGCCGCGATGCGATTCAACCAGGCGCCTCGTAACCGCTAGGCCGAGCCCCACGCCCTTCTCCTTGGTGGTGAATAGTGGGCTGAAGATCTTGGCTTTGACATCCTCGGAAATGCCCTTCCCGGTGTCCTGAAAGCTCACCGTCGCGAGCTTCTCGCTCCTCCAAGCCTTTATTCTCAGCTTCCCACCGTCAGGCATTGCCTGTAGGGCATTGGTGACTATGTTGGTGAAGGCTCGGCGGAGCAAGCTGGGATCAACGTTCAGTTTCGGAAGGTCCGGCTCGACGGTGGAGGAAACTTCCACGGCCTTGGATATCGAGATTGAGGAGAGCGTCTCGTTGATCAGCGTCTGCATGTCATATTCGACGAACGTCGGCTTCGTCTGTCTCGCGTAGTCCTGAAGATCGGAGACGATCTTGTTCATGAAGTCCGCTTGTTCGCGGATCGTATCAAGCGCTCTTTCAAGGCGGAGATGTCTCTCCGTAGGCGATACTTCATCCATTTTCATACTCTCCTTCGCCAGATGGATCGTGTTGATTATGGTCTGTAGCGGGTTGCGGAGGTCGTGACCCACCATCCCCGCTGTCTCGCCAATCGCCGCCATACGGGTCGTGTTGCTCAGCATCATGGTTCTCTCCTCAACTAGATCCTCAAGGTGTTCCGACCTGGCCCGGAGCTCCTCCTCGACCTGCTTTATCCGGTCGATATCGACGAAGGCCAGCACCGCTCCCTCGATCTTGTTATCCGCGGTCCGGTACGGTCTTATTCGGACCAGAAACCAGCGCCCGTGTGGACCCCTGACCTCTAGCTCCTTGTCGACGTCTTGGGCAACCACCTCTTCTATTGTCCCTTTGAGATCCGGTGTCTGTAGGTCAAGGTTGATGTCGAAGATGGGTCTGCCCAAGTCGCTAGCTTTCAGGTTGAAGAGTTTCTCTGAAAGCGGGCCCCAACTGCGTAGTCGCAGGTCGCTTCCCATCATGAGGATTGGCACGTTCGCGCCAGCGTTGAGATTTGTCATGTCATTGTGGGCCTGTGTTAGTTCTAGGTTTCTGTTTTGAAGCTCCTCGTTAACTGTAGTCAGCTCTTCATTGGTTGACTGCAGCTCCTCCTTGGCCGTTTCAAGCTCCTCGTTGGTGCTCTGCAATTCCTCGTTGCTAGACTGTATCTCCTCGTTAGCAGCCTTTAGCTCCTCATTCGCCGCCTCTTTATCCTCAATGATCGATTGGAGGTAGTCCTTGGTGGCAGAGAGTTCCTGCTGGAGCCGGACGATCTTGAGATCCTCAGTCCTCCGCTCCTTTCCACTCTTCCCTCCTCGGACTCTCCCCAGCGATATTGAGGGAGCAGTGTTTGGCAAGGCTTCCTCGAACGCCACTAGAAAACAGGGATAGCCTGTATGGGTCTTCAGGGGCACCACCTCTAGGTTCACATCCAGATACTTCCCATCGGATCTGATCTCGATGGCATCTCTCCTAACGGTCTCGCCGCTCTTCTTTGCCTTGTCTAGGGCAAGCCTGAGATCAGTCATCAATCCCTGTCGAGCCATCTTCAAAATGTTGAGACTGGCCTTTCCTGGAGCGGGCTCGAGAAAGGCGCCTGTGCGTCCTCGAAACTGGACGATCTCCAGGTCACCGTTCACGATTGCGCTAGCCGGCGAATACCTTGTCAGCAGGATCCGGTCCGCTTCCTTGAAAATTTCCTGTTCCGGAGCCCGACTCTCAGCCTGCCTGCTGGCCCCAGGCTCGTCAACCTGCTCATCACGTGCAGCAATGTACCTTGATGAGAAGTCGAGGGGAGTGCGGGTGGCTACTGGTTTCTTGGAATAGATCTTCAAGCGTTTGTTAGCCAATTTGAAGATGTTGTCGAATTCGCCTACGGTCTCGAAGTCTCCCAAGACTAGGAAGCCTGTAGGTTTGAGGGAGTAGTGAAATATTGGGAGGAGCTTCCTCTGCAGTGCGAGCCCGAGATAGATCAGCAGGTTCCGGCAGACGATGAGGTCAAGCTTCGAGAATGGCGGGTCCGCTGTCACGTCCTGTTTGGCGAAGACGCACATCCTCCGAATTGGCTTGCTTACCTGGATTGAGCCATTTGTCGGGACGAAAAAGCGTTGCAGGCGTTCGGCCGATATCGAGGCTGATGCGGCGTAAACGCCCTGACGAGCCTTCTCTAACACGGCCTCGTTAACATCGGTGGCAAATATCTGGATCGACGGGTGGACCCGGGAGCGGTCAAGATACTCCACCAGACAGATGGCTAGCGAGTAAACCTCTTCACCGGTCGAGCAGCCTGGAACCCATACTCTGATGGCATCATCAGCCGACCGGTTCTTGAGAATGCTGGGAAATATCTCATGCTTCAACGCTTCGAAGGTTTCAGGCTCACGGAAGAACCCGGTCACGCTAATCAGAATGTCCTGGAACAGGGAACCGAGTTCGCCCGGGTTTGTCTGCAGATAGTTCAGGTAGTCTTCCATCTTCTCCGTCTTGAGGATCAGCATTCGTCTCAGGATTCGTCTCTTTATGGTCGCGTGTTTGTAGTCTGCAAAATCGACCCTGGTCGCCTTTCTCAGCAGACCGAAGATCTTTTCGAGGTCGCTCTGCGGCAGCAGATTCTCCGCCCCTTCAGTCTCCAGGTAGGGCACGTAGGGATGTCGGCTCAGCTTGACCAGCTCTTGCGCGATGTCCTGTGGCCGGAGGACTAGATCGACGCAGCCCGCCGCGACCGCGCTCCGGGGAAGGTCATAGTATTTTGCCGACTGCTCGTCTTGAGCAATCGTAATCCCTCCCTCATCTTTGATGGCTCTTAGCCCTTGAATACCATCCATGGAGGTTCCAGAGAGTATGACACCGATCGCTCGGCTCTTCTGGTCCTTGGCGAGGGATAGCAGAAAATGGTCGATGGGCATATGCTTACCCTCAACCTCGACCCGAGCTGTGAGGTGCAGAACACGTTCGGAGATGGTCATGGCTGTGTTCGGCGGAATAACGTAGACATGCCTCGGCTTCACTCTGACCCCGTCAGTGACCTCCAGCACCGTCAGGTTGGTTGTCCGGGAGAGAAGCTCGGTCAACATGCTCTTGTAGGTAGGGTCCAGGTGCTGTATCAGCACCAGTGCCACGTTAACGTCTGAGGGGAGTTCTCGGAGCAGCTGCGTGAAGGCTTCGAGTCCGCCTGCAGAAGCCCCGATCCCGACTATGGGGAACGAGTCATCACGAGCCTGTTCATCGACGGGAACCTCCGCGCTTTTTCGCTTCGTCGACTCTGCGGGCAGAGAAACCTGTTTCTCTCTACGGGCACCTGCATGCCTTTTCTTCGCGGGTCTTCGCTCGGCGAGTCTTTGCGCCAATCAGCAAACGCTCGAGGACAATTCTGATGTGGGCTCGTCTTGGGAGAATATAAAAGAACGACCCCAGCTCTCATACTACGACGGTTGAGAACGCAATGAGTCTTCGACCGCCTGTGCATAGTTGATAGGAGATGGTAACACGTGCAGAGGCAAAGATACACCGAGTCGGCCCTAGACACACGATATACCTTGCCAAGGATCTGGTCGAAGACAGCACGTTTCCATTCCATGTTGATGAAGATCTTACTGTGAGGATCGAAGGAGACGCTCTGGTAATAGACAAGGACGGAAGGAGTGGCCGCAGGACAACCAAGCTGGACGAAGCCGATAGTCTGAGGGACAGACTCGTGACAAAGACCCTAGACGTCCTCAACTTTTCCCCTCTCACATCAAAAGCGGAGAGAATCAACCATATGCTGAGCGAGATTCATGAAGCGGAGATGCTCGAATCAGGCGTACGACACATGCCGAAAAACGATCACGGAATACTCCTCTGGGAAGAGGAAAGCTCTCTCGACACTGTCTTATCAGAATTCTTTGACTCTAGGGCAACCGGCAGAGCTCCGAAGGGGCTGTTCTCCGCGAAACCTTCAACGTTCGAGTCCGTGAACAATCTTGTGCAAAAAGATGTTTCAGGTCTAGAGAGGCCCGAAGCGATTAGGAAGATAAGGAGTTGGATGGCCGACGTGCACGCATCTAACGAGACCAATCTTCCCACAAGAATTGCAGTGGAAGACTACACTTGGTTGTTGCAGGACGGATTACCCAAGGGGTTGATGGAACTGGAGCAGAACATCGGGCGCAGGGTGAAGGAGAACATGACAATCCTGTGCGGATACAATATTGCGAAGCTAGCCGACGCTAAGAAGTTGGAGACGCTGTTAGACTTCCACGGATATGCGATCCTTGATCAGCCCTTCAGAGTATACAGACGAGGCAGACCTGTCAAACCGGTCTAGCTAAACTCGTAGGAGGTCTTGGCCACCATCGTGGATGGTGTATAAATTGTTATATACGCGCCTAGGGAGGAGTAAGGGCGGGGCTCGTCAGCTATCGCAAAATTCATGCTCTCCGTTCACGAAGAATCGTTCAAAACAATAGCCGCGGAAGCGAGTGATAGAGGCATATCGGTGCAAGAGTTGTTGAGAGCTGTAGTCGTGCCAGATTGGGTCAGAGACAATATTGATCCGTCGGCCCAGCGGCGGTCTTTGAGGGAAGTTGCAGCACGGTTGAAGAGCCGCTCCAGGTCCTCGCCCGAGAGAGATCCTTTTGTCACTGTCGCCCCGATACGGTCGAGGACCTAGGCCGTCCTCGTTACTAATCTGGGAACCTCACCCGTCAAAGTGTATCGTAGCGCGTGCTTAGCCGGACCCCTTCAGAATCTCGTTGCCTGGCGCCAACGATTTCGTGTTCGACTCCCCATTTGAGGAGAAGCATGGCCTGGAAGAGTCGATCGGCATTCGGGGAAGCATTCTAGATCAGACTATGACCCGTTTGGGATTTACTGAAGTGGTGTATAAAATGTTATATACTAAACAATCAACATGCGCTGTAGACTATCCTTCGCGGAAGAATGAGCGAAGATACCCCGAGAGCGGAGGTGGAAAAGTGGAGAAACTCAAACCAGGCGACAGGGTATGGGTCAAGACCCCACGACTCGTAGCGGAACGCAAGATCGGAACAATAGTGGCAACCAAGAAATCAAGGAACGGCCTACGATACATAGTAGAGTGGGATGTCGACTTGGAGGAAACCCCGAACCACCACCCTGGATATCTCGATACGGAGATAGCCGGTATAGGCCCAAGCAACAGCCGCAAGAAAGATAACTAGAGACGCGCTGCTGCAAGTGCGGACCATAACCCACCTAGACTATGGCTACGAGGGTGAGAAGTGTTATCGGTCCACTCTAAATCTATCCGGTTCGAACCCCATCATCAGATTACTTGCCACTCTGAAGGCCTTTTTGCCTGTAATCTTCAGAATGTACGCCTCATTCGACAATGGTGTTATCTTCACATATCCACGCCTCCATCTTCCAGGTTGTTTTAGTTCGATTGTGAGAACCTGCCCTTTCTTCGCCTCGAAGAGGCGGACCCCCTCCTCGACGTCTTTCATCGAAGGCCATTTTTTCCGGGATCTCCTCCTCTTCACCGACACAATCGCGACGATGCCGACGATAGCCAGAATTATTGCTATTGCTACAGTTGGCGCGACGAATGGTCCGATCGCCACCAATAGGGCCGTTAGCAAGTGTGCTTTCAAGTTCAATTGTCCCTTGCTCTTCTACAGTAAGCGTATCCAGTGTACATGAATCCGCCTATGTATTCATACGCTGACCGTTTTTATGGTCCCCAGAGATGTGGGACAGCAACGTAAAGAGTCTGTTTGATAGTAATTGGTTCAGCTAGGGGCCAAGGGATATTGGTCAGTAAGCTGTTGCTTGGAGCAACTCTCTCACTCTTCGCCATTGCTCCAATCGTTGCTGTATTGCAGCAGGGAGTTCTCTGGCAACACTCCAGCTATGGCGCGCCCAATTCTATAGCTCTCAGCAACGATGGATCATTCATTGCCGTGGGCCTCCAGACCGGGCCGGCCAGCGGTTCCATTCAGCTTTACGACAAGGCAGGCTCATTGCTCTGGACGCGCACGGTAGACTGGGCGATAGGATCCATCTCCATCTCTGCGAACGGCTCCTACATCGTAGCCAGCGGCTACCAGCTCATCGGCCGGCTGGGTGTTTACGAGAATGGAGGGATTTTCTTCTATGATAGAAACGGTACTCAGCTCTGGAACTATACTGCAGGCTATGATCAGAGTGGCCAGTTCCGACTTCCCATCTTCCAAGTCCAACTCTCCAGCGACGGTTCGACTGTTGTAGGTGCAACCCAGTCCAGCGCGCTCCTCTTTGACGATCATGGAACGCTGCTCTGGAGTCATAATGCTACCTTGGGCCAGTTCGTACGCGTATCCGGTTCGTCGAACGAGTCTTACGTTGCAGTGGCTGACTATTATCCGGGAAGCGGATATCCTCCGAACGAGGTTTTCCTCTTCAACAGACAAGGCACGAAGCTATGGAACTCATCCGCGGTCACGGATGGAATCGACGGTTTCGCCATGTCTCATGACGGCAGATTCGTGGCTGTAGGAAGCGGCCCGAACGGAGAGAATGGGACCCTGTATCTTTACAGCAACGTGGGCAGTCTGCTCTGGACCCGTCACGTCAACAGCCCTCCGTTCAGCATAGCAGTCAGCGGAGACGATAGCACGATAGTGATCGGGACCAACTGGGGAGCAATAGGCTACGATATTCAGGGGAACGTCATCTGGACCTACAACGGAGCCTCCGCTGGGAGTATGGCGGTCTCATCCGACGGGTCGTATGTGCTTGCGGGTCTCTGGGCCGACTGGCAGCAGACAATCCTCATCCTCAACAACCAAGGCCACGTGGTCTGGGGCAAAGACGCAGGCACGATACACCAGGTGGCTCTGTCAGCAGACGATTCTTACGCTGCCATAGCCGCGGGCCCGAGCGACACTGGAACATTCTCCGCGAACAGCGCAACCATATACTTCCTCCCCGGACCCAGAACAACCACAGCAAACACCGGAACCTCCTACTCTCTGCTCTACTTCATCCCAACACTCGCCATCGTCCCACCCGCAAGCATACTCCCAGCCATCCCGGTAGCCTCGGTCGTAATAATCGACAGGAGAAAGCGTTCAAAGAGTAGACTACAGAAGAGCGAAGACCCCGCGAAAGAATCGCCAGGACCCTCCATACCCAGCGAACCCTGACAGCTTCCAACTTAGCTGATGCGGCGGAGGTTACAACACGGGTGCAGGTCGTTCGTATCGAGCCGTCTAACATCTCTCAACGGGGCTTATCGATGCCTCAAACCATTCTGTGACCCATGATTCCAAGTGTATCAACCAGTTCCATGTAATCGGTTGTTGGCTCAATGGGAATCTCCACCTGTGCTCCGGAAGCTCTGTTGAATTTTCTGGGAAAGCCAAGGACAGCAACTCTACCGGCAAAAATTTCTTGTAGAATGGGCCATGAATTGATTTTCTTGCCGCAGTCGGGACGGTCAAACCATTCGGTTGTTCTGTTCTCTATTCGTATGGGTTTTGGAACGACCAGATTAGTATTCCGCCTTTCGCCGCGCCTCGGCCGTCCTACCAATTTGGGAATTTTCCTCTTCATTGACGTTTCACCTTCAGACTCCGCAACTAGCTTGGGTCCTCCTTCGATGATTCTTCCGCATAATTCTTACAGATTTTCGCGATTTTAGTGGCAAAATCTGCTGCTTCAACGGTTACGTAGTTTGTAGCATCGGGATGCTCAATTATCCTTCCCTTTACCCTACCCCTAACTCCTCGCTTGGTGACCGAGAACTTTGGTTGTGATAACTTCATCGCAACTTGCGCCTTTCGCTTCTCGAAGCCCTCGCTTGTCTTGGTCTCAATGATACCTATCTTGAGTAGAGGGTCCATCAACTCCCTCGAAACAGGGTCTGTGGGATCATAAACCAGACTTGGCAGGGGACCCTGCACTCCATTTGCTTCAAAATATCTCTTGGCATAGTCGAACCCGGAATATGAAAAAATATACTTGCGGACCCCGACACTGAGGTATCGGAATTTTTCTCGCTGAGCCTGCTTGGTTTCCTCAGAGAATTCAGCCTGGATCTTCTCATCCGAATAGGAGCTCAGCTTATCGGAAAGTTCTTTGGCACTGTCGAAGGGCAGGTAGAATGTTGCCCAGTTCTTGTAGGTACGTCCAAATTCGGACATAGAAGAATACTCCAGGTGGTACTGCTCGACCCCATTGATACTTGGAACTATGTTCAGTTGAACTAACGGAACACTTGGAGACTCTGTTAGGACCACTTCCATGACCGGTTTCTCTGCCGGGATGATCGGCCGGGTCTCGCGCCCTGAGTCCTTCCATCCAAGCTCTTCATACGTCAACCCGAAGAGTTTTGGAGCGATCACGTTGTTCCGCTTTCTCTCATGGATTCCTCCGGTACTTTCGCAATTGTCGGTGTAGATGAGGGGAAGCTTCTTGCTGCCTAGACCGCCGGACCCGAGTCCATGCTCCTTGAAGTAGGTGTAGAGGTCATCATCCCAGGGGAAGAAGATCTGTAGCGTGTCGAGCACGTATCTCCCTAGGACCCTCATACCTAGGTTTTAGCGACTGTCGATGCTCTTTGAGCTTAACTGTTCAGAGAAAGGTTATGCATGAGAGGCGAGTCAGACTTGGTGGTAGGAATCTGTTGAGTCCGGATAACTCGGCGAAGAAAGGGTCTCCGGGTCTGAGGATCTTCTTTGGAGATATCAGGAAGATGACAGCGGATGAGGTTGCAGATGGAGAGGTCGCGCTGATCGTGACGTCGCCGCCTTACTACAATGCTCCCTTTGACTATCCGGGACTGTTCTCTAGCTATGAGGAGTATCTTGATCTGATCCGAGCCTTCGCCTCTCAGAGCAGGAGAGTGCTAGGCAAGGGAAGAATATGTGCGGTCGTTACGGATGATATGCTGGTGAGAGAGGGAAACGGCGGACGTGGCAAGAAGTATCCGATTGTTGCTGATACCACTAGGGCGTTTATTGAGGAGGGTTTTCTCTATCGTGACAAGATAACTTGGGTGAAGCCTGCTGGTTATACCAGGATTAGTAGGAGGAGCGGGGTTGTTCTTCAGCATCCGTATCCGATGTATTTCTATCCGGACAACATTCAGGAGTCTATTCTGCTCTTCCAGAACGGCGAATTCGATTACGAGCAGCTGAAGAATCTGTCCCACGATGCCTTGGAGTCTTCGAAGATAGATACGTTGAGGTTGAACTCTGAGAACTGGACTCTGAGCGTCTGGAACATAACGAACGTTCTTCCAATGGCTGGCCGGGTCGAGGAGGGAGTCGCCGCCTTTCCAGACGAGATTCCGAGCAGACTCATCAAGCTCTTCACGTTCGTAGGAGAGACTGTCTTTGACCCATTCCTCGGGTCCGGGACGACCTTGAAGGTTGCTCGAGAGCTTGGAAGGAAGGGAATAGGCTACGAAATCGATCTAGAGCTGAAAGACGTGATTAGGAAGAAGCTTGGACTGGACTATCACAGGTGGACCGGAGAAGACTATCTTCTAGAGGAGAAGGCTGGAGCTAGGAATCTTCGGAAAACCCTCCAGACCAAGGTCCGCCAACAAAAGAGTGTCGCAAGCTGAAGAGCTAAACAACTTCTCAACCCCACGGACTACGGGCACAATAGAATCGGCACAACAGTTTCGCTCTAGTGTCTGAGCAATAGCCGAAACATAGCTCAACCCTACAGATGTCGAGTCAGCGGTGCGACTGGCACGAACGACTACACCCCAAGTTCTAGGAAATGGGACTAGCAATCGGATTAGGCGATCATGGGACCCTATGTTTTTACTAACGGATTGTTTGGGACCAGCAAGCGGGGCTGGAAGGAAGGAGGGGGGTGCGGACATAGTTGGCGCACACCTTTGGGTTGACTAGCTTGTGATTGGGTTGCTTGTCGTTCGACGAGAGTACCCCTGTCAAGTTTAACCTGGTGACGGTTTTGATAGGGCCGGTCATATAGAACCCCGTTGATCGAATAGGTCCTTCCCTGGTCAAGATAGAACGGCATCCATGACGTGAATAAAAATCGGCCCTTCGGTGACGTCAAGAGCCCGCATTGGCGAATGCCTGACCGTGCTTGTCGTTCGCTAAGGCGGTAGACTTGCTCAACGTAAAACGCGTCACCAAAACGGACACCTGGACGAAGCGAGGTGGTGCTAGCAGCCTGGGATGGGAGGGAAGTCCCTTCGATCTCTTCAATATAGGGCGAGGGATGACCCTGCCGCGAGATCAAGTGGAGTCTCTTCCTAGCCCGAGTAACTGCAACGTAGAACAGTCGCCGT
>MNDT01000063.1 GCA_001915065.1 archaeon 13_2_20CM_2_53_6
CGGTCAACGTGGCCTCGCCGAACCCGATTCCGCAACGCGAGATGATGAGAATCATCCGTCGAGAGTGCGGAGTGCCCTTTGGATTGCCCGCGACGCGCTGGATGCTTGAGGTCGCAGCCTTTGTTCATAGGACCGAGGCCGAGTTGATAATCAAGAGCCGCCGCGTTGTGCCAAGTCGGTTGCTGGCGGCAGGCTTCCAGTTTCGTTTTCCGAGAATGGAAGATGCGGTGCGAGAGATTGAAGGCCGCTTATGAGTTGGCCAAGACTGTAACGGTTGAGCTGAATCTTGCGAGTACCCTCGTAAGCGTCGCTTCTTGCAGCCGTCGGTCCGACCGTTCTCACCATTTCACGGAGTAATAGCGGCAATCATGTGCCTGTCGCAAATTAGGTCTCGAAAGCTCCGAAAACTATCGGAAGACTGGCTGCAGAGAAGGATTGTGGTCGTCGACAAACCTCCTATCACAGATACGACTCTTCTCCAACAAGGTGCTGAGCAGATACCGAGACTATAGGGACAAAAAAGTCCCGGCCAAGGCACCGATTCAAGGTTTGACTCATTAATCAAGATGACATTGGAATCTTCGCCATTGGGGCATACAACTTCTCGTTCGTCCTCGTGAAGGCAAACGTTCTCGGCGTGGACCAGGCCACCGTTCCACTAGTCTACGCGGTCTTGAACGTGGCGACTGTAGTAGCTGGGCTGCCATCGGGGTTGTTGGCTGATAGAATCGGAAAGGACAAGGTTCTCATAGGAGCGTTCGGGCTGTTCGCCTTTTCCACCACGGCCAGCATCTTGACAACTAGCGGGGTTGTCCTGGCCTTTGGAATCGCCTTCATCTACGGACTCTACCTCGGCACTTCCGACACAGTCCAACGTGCTGTAATCCCGTCTCTGACGGCAGGAGAATTGAAGGGAACAGCTTATGCCCTCTACTATTTCCTCCTGGGTGCCTGTTCGCTAATCGCCAACTTCGTCTTCGGTGCCTTAGGGGACCAGATTTCTTCGACTGCAGCTTTCTCATACAGCCTCGCAACATCGCTCGTTGCAGCCGTTGGTCTAACCGTTCTCAATATCTCGTGGAGTAAGACTCGTAAACTGTGTTCGGTAATCGAGTAAGGTTCATGCTGGTGATACGTTCGTTGGAAGGCGCTTGTTCAGAGAATCCATGTATTCGGGTAGTGAGATTACTAGACCTGGTTTTCCGGTGTAGGTCGATAGCCACTTGGTGAGGCAATCTTTCTTGTCGAAAATGTGGGTCGCTTCACATTTGATGCTCAGACGTCCTGGCCCTAACTCGAATTCGACGACGTGAAGCGTGGGGTCCTTGGGGGCGAGATCCTCGATTTGTCTATTGTCAACGTGGAAACGGGTGACGTTTCCGCACGATGGGCATTGAGCTTCGGCCCTGAGGTCTGTCTTCAGTCCGTTGATGAGTATGTCCGCTCCACCCTTTACGTAGACATCTCCTCTTTCGGGCAGAATCATTCGGCATAATGTTGGCGTGTCGGAGAAACCGACCAGTCTTATGGGACCATAATACAGCATATCTTTCAAGACTTCGGCATCTACTCCGCGCAACAGCTGAGCTGGTCTATGTCTCTCCGGAAGGATGTCGCTGCCAGTTTGATCGATTCGGTCATTGTCGGGAAGACGTGAACCGTGTCGATGACATCGTCGATTGTCAGCTTATACTTGACTGCTAGAACTGCCTCGTGGATAAGGTCAGCCGCGTGTTCCGCGAGAATGTGAACGCCCAATATCCTTGCATTCGATGCATCGGCAACCATTTTGACCAGACCTCTCGTATCCCTGATGACGACGGCCTTTGGAACTTTCGACATTGGAATGGTCCTGCAGGTGCATTCGTAGCCCTGTTCATGGGCTTGCTTCTCAGTGAGGCCAACTGACGCTACTTGGGGTGACGTGAATATGGCTCTCGGAACGGGGAGGAAGTCTATCTTCTTGTGCGTTCCCAACAAGGCGTTCTCTGCAGCTGTGGCTCCTTCTTTTGCTGCAATGGTTTCAAGCATTGGTTCGCCTATGACGTCTCCAGCAGCCCACACGTGGGGAGCGGTCGTATGCATTTCTCGGTTGACTTTTACCGCGCCATCCTTCCCGATCCCTACTGGAACGGTCTCCAGGCCTAGCAGGTTCGTGTTGGGGTCTCGTCCAGTGGCGAGTAGCAGCTCATTTCCCCTGGCTTCGAATTCTCCGTGCTTGTCTGCGGCGACGATAACCTTCTCGCCTTGGGTCTGATAGACGCGTTTGACCTGTACTCCCGTCTTGATCTGGATTCCTTCGTTCTCTAGATATTGGTGTAGTGCCGCAGAGACCTCTGGCTCCTCTTCAGGAATTATTCTATCGCTTCTTTGCAGGAGAGTCACTCTGGTTCCCATGTGAGAGTACATTTGGGCGAACTCGAGGCCCAGGGCTCGACCACCGAGCACAACCATCGAGGCGGGTTTGTTCCTCAGGCTGAGAGCCTCAACGTTCGTCAAATAGTCCAGGTTCTGAATGCCGGGGATAACAGGTATCCTGGGTGATGATCCCGTCGCGACCACGAACTTTCTACCGTCAACGTTGATCCCGTCCACTTTTACTCGCGTCCGAGAAACGAATCTTGCGTTTCCGCGAAAGAGTTTGCTCGAGGGTAGTGACCTTAGAACGTCGGCATACTTCTCTTTCCTGAGTCCCCTTACGATCTGATTCTTCTGTTCGAGGATTCTGTTGAATTCCAGCGTTGTCTTCCCTGGCGTTATTCCGGGGAATTCGCGATGACTATCGTAGTATCGAATCTCCCCTGCTCGGAGAAGGTTCTTGCTAGGGACGCAACCAACATTGACGCATGTTCCACCCAGAGTGCTTCTCTCTATCATGGCCGTTTTCGCCCCATGGTCGGCCGCCTTGATTGCAGCGGCGAATGCTGCTGAGCCCGACCCTAGAATGACCAAATCAAACATGCGATTCGACTGTCATATGACGCAGTTGTCATATAAGCTTGCTACAAAGCTGGGGTTGTCGCGATTGGTTTAATTGTAGAAAACGGACATATGAAACATAGGCAAAGCATGAGCCAACAGCTCATCCTTCGAAAGACCGACGTGACAGCGGTCTCGCTGCTGTTTAACGCGCTCTCGAACGACTGTCGAATCGGCATCCTAAACCTGCTCAGAAACAGCCCGAAGAATGTGGGAGAGATTTCAGAAGCTCTCAAGATAAGCCAAACCACGGCCTCTCACAACCTGAAGTGCCTAGCATTCTGCGGACTAGTGACAAGCCAGAGAGTTGGAAAAACAATCGAGTACACTCTCAACCGAGAAACAGTCGAACCGATTCTTCGCATAGCGGACAAGCACATCTCAAAATACGCCATCAACCTTCGAACCTGCAAGACCCTAGAACGCTGAAAAGCGAGAGTGCAAGGAGAATTTGAGTCGAGATTAGCAGGTCCCTTGAACCTCGCTCTGGAAGCCTCTCAGCCTTTGGGACCATCCGAGCCCCGGTTCGACAAAGACAGTTTGGGTCGAAGGCTATCGGAACGCTGGCTGCAGAGAGTTCTTGCGGACCTTCCTCCCGAAAGGAGGATTATGGCTTCAGCGTAGCTCCTGTCACAGATACGCCTCTTCTCCAACAAGGTACTGAGCAGATGACCTCGAAGCTCCTCATGAGAATCTCCGGGACGAAGATTCTTCACTCTCCATCAGGGCTTCGGTGTCTCGGAGAAGCATTGATGATTATTGGAGCAATCTGCTATGGGGTGAATTGCTATGCCTCCGAATAAGATGGCAGCTTCGTTGGTGATAGTGATTGGTGCATCTGGACTGGTAATGGTCATACTCTACAGCGTGGGCATACTCGAGATTCCTATCACGGTTCTGTTCGCTGTGGTCGATGCACTAATGGTCATTGGGCTCGTTCTGGTAAGAGCCTTCCTCAGAAGTTCGATAGCTCGCCTTCCTGGTCCACTATATTTCACAGTCGTTGCTTACATTCTTGCCACAGCGTCATTCGTCTATTCATCCTCTAATGGAGAAGCCTGGATACCATTTCTTATTGGAATATTCTTCTCCATCGTTGCTGCAGCGGGCATGTTGCTTGGGTCAAGAATTGGAAAAGCTTTGCCCGTGGTTCTTCTTTGAATGCGGTCGAGTCGAACTGCGAAGAGAAGTCTGTCACCAAGGAATGACTTTCTTGTCGCGCCAGAAGAGCCCTCCGGGACCCCCGGGTGCGAAGGTTGCGAGCCATACTGGAGTCTGGGCTGCCTCCTCCACGCTACGTTCGGGCGTCTGGCCCGCCTAGGTCGGTCCTAGTATGTCCCGGACAGACGGAGTTCGCGATGAGGCCCTGCGGCCCGTATTCTCCATGGAGATAGATCGTGAGCCCGTTCAGCCCATTCTTGGAGACCCGATAAGCAGGCCAGTTACCTTCCATGCCGTCCGTCATGGCTCCGACGAGACTGGAAACGTTCACGATCCTCCCACCACGCCGCTTCAGTAGAAGCGGGAGAGCATGCTTGCTCACCAGCATGGGCCCTAGGAGGTTTGTCTCCAGCACCTCTCTGATCTCCTCCGATGAGATCACCGCCAGGTCCCCGTCCGACACGCCCACGCCCGCATTGTTGACTAAGACGTCCAGGCGGCTGGCTTCCTTTTCGACTTGAACTATTGCGGCCGAGACCGTGGCTTCTTGAGTAACATCCAGGCGGATCGGCTTCACACCGTCGACAGCCTTTGGCATTCTCATTCCACCGTACACGACTGCCCCGAGGTGGCCCAATTCTGTTGCAACAGCTAGCCCGATGCCCCGAGATGCACCTGTGACCAGCGCTACTTGGTCCGTAAGATCATCAAGCGTATGAACTTCCGTCGGCCAGCCACGGGCAGAGATCTTAGCCTGTTCCTCATTCACCGGTTTTCCGCTCTCGACTAGAACACATTCTTCTTCCTGCTTGCAACCAAGATTTGAACAATCTGAGATTGATATTCTACCGGCGTCCGCCGCGGCAAATCCCAGTAGTTATTGTCGATTACGCCGGGGAATATCACGGGGCCAGCTGAGCCTTTGTCCTCTCCCCTCTTGTTGAATCAGGCCATAGTCGGCGCCACGCAGTGGGCGTTGTCACAGCACGTAGAATATGGAGGCTACGACGAGTCCGATAAAGACAACGATGATGCGTGCCGGGGTAAATGGACTAGGTAGAGCCCCTGAAACGAACGCAACGGTTGACCCCAAACCGATGCCTCCGAGTTTCAATTGTCCCAAGAACAGAAAAACTATCGACACTAAGAGCATCCAGATGAATCCGGCAAGGACCAGCACAGCACTGATCGTCCGTCCCCTACTCGCCTGGTGCCTCGTCAAGGTGCCGGGGCCTTCTTCAGTAGGCAGGTACCCGTGGACAGCAGAATAGGAGGCCGCGTAGAGGAGGACGATAATTGGTAGGGAGATCGCCAAAAAGCCATCGATGGAGGAGCCAGGACTCATCGCCCACGCCGTACCCAAGAAGACCGCTGTAAAAACGCAGAGCCCCATGCCTATCCTCCACCTAGTCCGCTGATTCAACGATATCCCAACAATGCTTCCACCCACCGGCCGTCCCAAGCGCAAGCTTAGCCGGTCGTCTCGAGTCGCTTTCGCACTACCAGATACCAGTCAGCGTCGTGGTGTGTGCTGAAGCCATTCTTGAGGTACATTGACAGAGGCCCTGGAAAATCCCATCCAGCCGACGCTGGCTTCTTGACCGGATAGGCTTCAGCATACTCTAGTCCTTTCTGGGAAAACTTCTTGCATGCAGCGTTCAGCAGGCGGGACGCGACTCCCTGGTTGCGATGAGTAGAGGCTACTACGAAGCAGACTATCGAGCCGACTCGCTCTGCCTTATCGGGACCGGGACTCATCAGCCAGTGGAGCGCGGGGTAGCTGGTGCGAGAAGCGGCATTACACCAGCCGACGGGTTTACCATCATCGTAGGCGAGGAATCCGTGCATCCTATCCTCCTCGATGAGGCCTGAGGCCTGGCGACGACTCTCAGCCTTCCCCTTGTTTGCGAAATGATAGAGGGAACAGTAACAGTCCGACCATTCAGGATTGTCCGCGAAAGCAACACTGTCGAAGAAGAGTAGGAAGTCGTCTCTCAGAGACGGCGTCAGTTCTTTGACGACCAGGTCTTTCATGGGAGAGCGTGATAGCATGCTCTTCGATATCTATTTTCTGCGGGCGTACGCAAAGAGGTAGTAGAGGTAGTCACTGGCAGGACTGCCAGCCTGTTGTCATAGCGCGATCGGCTCACTGCCCAAGTTACTTATCTCACTCGGCAGGGCCTACGCACGAGATTCCTTTTCGATGAAGGGTGCGATCTATCACATCGACATCGTCGTCTCAAATTTCAGCAAATCAGTCAGGTTTTACGAAGGGTTCCTAGGCTGGTTAGGATACCGAGAAATCTTTCACGAAGGAGAAGAAGCTGGCTGGGGCATACAAGGGTGCAATTTTTGGATAAGTCAGTGCAAGGAAAGATTTGCTCAACACGGATATCATAGGAAGCGCGTTGGCGTAAACCATATTGCTTTTCACGCAGACTCTAGGAAGACCGTAGACCAATTCTACAAAGAGTATCTGCAACCAAAGAACATCCCGGTCCTCTATGGGGGGCCGAAGGAATATCCCGGATACTCGAAAGGCTACTATTCTGTCTACTTCGAGGACCCTGACAGAATAAAACTGGAACTTGCCCATGTTCCAAGTTTCAGAGGATTTGAGGAGGCCAATTGCTAGCGGCCATCAAACCTTCTGGTCCTACCAAAAGATGAGGAATCATTGCAAGGAGTAACGCCGGCTCTACAAGCTCTGGACGCCGGGCAGCCAGTCGGACCATATGACCGGAAAGGGTGGATGGCACAAATGCTATGCGAGTATAGCGAATGCGAGCAGTGGGCCCAGCATGCTATCTTGAGTCTCTAGAGGCCCGAGTTATTACAGGCAGAGACCTCTCGGCATAAGATTCGCATTTGGCACACCGCGAAGACCTTGATTCTCACATCCGAGCTGTCGAGGAAGATATGGAATACTGGAGGACCAAGCGGCTGGAGCCCCGCGTAATCAGGCTCATTAGGAGGGGAACAATTGCATTCTCTGACCTCATTCAGGCTTCAGAAGCTGCCCGTTCTCGAGTGGAGAAGCTGGAGTCAGGTCGGGATCTTGAAACCCGGGTCGCGGCACTCGAAATCGGGCTTGGAAAATTCGTCCGCGGGATCGAGGTCGCAACCTCAATCCTTGGAGGCTTGGTCCTCGTCGAAGAGAGTCGCGAGGAGGCCGGCGTCTACGACAAGGAGGCCAAGTTAGTGCACAGGAACATAGGCGGCGGGGCCAATGACCGTGTGCCCCAGTTGGAGGAGATGCTGACGGGGAACATGCTGCTTCTCCAAGCGCTACTCGTCGTCCTGGCGAAGAATGGACTCACTACGCTTGACAAGGTGGACGAAATGCTCGCCTCCTCGAACCCTCCACGATACGAGAACGGGGCAAGAATCGTTGCGAAAGCATGGCTTGACCCCGAGTTCAGGTCTAGGCTGGTAAAGGATGCCAAGACGACTCTAAGGGAACTTGGCTTTGCCCTTAACAGGACTCCAAAACTCGTGGTTCTGGAAAATACCGATACGGTCCGTAATATCATCGTTTGTACCCTTTGTTCATGTTACCCATACGAGCTTCTCGGAAATCCTCCATGGTGGTACAAACACGATAGCTACAAGCAGGAAATCGTAACAAGTCCAAAGACGAAGCTGAAAGAGATGTTCAAGCTCGCGGTGCCGCCGAGTGTCGAAGTCCGTGTATACGACAGCACTTCCGACATAAGGTACATGGTCCTTCCAAGGAGACCGGACGGAACAGAGGGAATGAGCGAGGAGCAACTTGGACGCCTCGTGACCCAGGAGAGTCTGATTGGCGTCGGGGACCCTCTAATCCCCGATTAACGAATCAAAATGACACAGGGCTGTGCGCATGGGCATGTTCGTTATCAATCAGAGAGTTCGTGTGAAGATTGAGAACCCAGGCCCGAACAGGCGTGTACCAGATTATGTTCGAGGGAAGCTGGGTGTCATAGTGGGCGTCCACGGCACCGTGCCAAATTACTCACACGATCACTCCGAGAACTGGGGTCCGCTTTACAGCGTGCTCTTCGGCGTACAAGCACCAGACAGCCACTCGAAAGAGAAGATTATCGTGGACATCCACGAGTCATGGCTAGTAGCTGCCCCAGACCGCAATGCGCGCTAACCTCTCCACACTGCCACGCATACCAAACAATCAACACATTAAGCTAAAATCTCACTCTGATCCCCTCCGCTACTATCCTACGAAATTTCTAACGCACGCGAGGTGACTTCACTCTCTTCCCGAACGCTTGAGCAACCCGAGATTGGGCAGCTGCTCGCAAAGTTAGACAAAGTGAAAGTGTCACACCGCATTCGTTGGGCTTTCGATCAACCAGTTTCACTTTTAGTTTCACGTGAGTCCGGGCGAGCCCACCACAAGATTCACTGCATTTCTTCAGCGAAACCTCAACAAGCCCGCGAAGAAAGCTTATAGACGACCCGTTCGTCGCCAGCTACCAAATCCTCGTCGGTTTTCGGCCAGTACATCAGGTCTCTCGAAAGATCGGGACTACTTTCTGACCAATAGTCCTAATGCCCTTGGCCGGATCGCCCTCGAGTGAAAGTGCGATCTGGGTAAGACCCTGCTTCTTGAACTCGTGCAACCGTTCGATGCACCGGTCAACACCCCTGATGTCACCCGTGATTGTGAGCTTGTCAATTATCAGGTCTGATAGAGCCTTCTGGAGGAGTTCGGGTCTCCCTCGGAGGAGGGCCCTAACCATTTCTGGTTGCCTTCGCTCTAGCATCACCGCATCGCTCCGAGCCAACCCAATATGACCGGCTACATCCTTGATGTAGTATAGACGGAAGGCTAGCGCGGCACGGGCCAGCCTTCTAGCTTCTTCGGCATTGTCCTGAACGTTCCATACGAACCAGTTGCTAATCTGAAAATCGTCTTTTGACCTCCCAAATCGGCTGAGGAGAGCCTTGACTGTATGTACCAGTTCTGCCACATAGTTTCCGGGCATGTCAGTGAACATCACCCCGTCAGCAAGTTTGGCGGCGAGCTCTAGCATCCGAGGCCTGTTTGCGCCCACAAACATCGGGGGCACCCTTGCCAGGTTCCACGGTGAAAACAGGCCTGCGACTTTGAACATGTTGCCCTCGTAGTTTACCTCTCCGCCCTCCGCAAGTTTCCGGATTATTCTGAGAGTGTCCTCTACAGCTTGGACCCTATTTCGTAGTGGTGCGCCTAATGTTGAAGCTAGGTCTCCTCCCCCGCCTACAACTATGCATCCTCTGCCGGCAGCTGCTTCGTCAAGTGTGAGCAACGCGGTACCAATCACTACAGGATGCATTTCAAAAGGGCTTGTTGCCACAGGGCCAAGGCGAATCTTGGTCGTGGATGATGCTGCAACCGCAAGCCTAACAAAATGGTCTTTCGTTCTAGCCCCTGCGGAGAGCCAAAGATTCTCAATGCCGTTTTTCTCTGCCAACCTCGCTAGGTCCGCCATTGCGCTTGCAGAGGCCCTTCCATCCAAAACAATGCCAATCTTCAATTTCGGCCTGCCCACCAGCAGAGGGACCCAGGCCCCGCTGATAAGGCAGACACATACCGGCTCATTCTTGAATGGATCCACTTGAAAATTCCAATTGGACCGGCGGGCCACAAGTCTAGACGCGAATTACCAGGTTTCGAGAATTACAGAGCCGTCCCCTTAAAGCCAACACCAATCGATATTGTTCCATACGCAGTTGAAGTTCATTGTCTCCAGGGGAAATGGCTACTCTGAGTGGGAGTCAGTCAAGGGAGAAGCAGAAGAAGCCGATAAGCGAGGTTTCTGGGGCTACCTGATATCTGACCATTACATGACACCAGGCGGACACGCGGCCAGTTCGACCCTAGACGCCTGGACAGCTCTTACCTACCTAGCTTGCAGAACGCAATCAATCCATCTGGGGACCCTTGTAACCCCGATTCCATTCCGCCCTCCTGGTCTGTTGGCTAAGGTCGTGTCGACTCTCGACCTAATCTCCTCTGGGCGTTCCCTACTCGGCGTAGGAGCCGGCTGGTCCAAGCCAGAATTCGACGGCTACAGTGAATGGTCAAGCGCGAAGATGAGGGTTGACATGACGGACGAAGGAGTCCAGCTTATTCTCAGACTCTGGCAAGACAACACGGTCAACTTCGAAGGTCGATTCTACAAAGCCAGTGGAGCTGTCTTGGAACCGAAACCGGTCCAGAAGCCTCGCCCGCCACTTCTCTTCGGGGGCGAAGGCCCACGAATGCTCCGCATGGCCGGAAAATATGCCGACATATGCCACATCCCAGACTGGACGAAGCCCAGCCCCTGGAAGGCACGTGAAAAGGTGTTAAGGGAGGCTCGACGTCACAGACGTGAGAGGAAATTATCCTTCGCGGGCGGTTCGTCGCGCCCGCTCGCACCCCGATATGAAAGGGGTCAACAGGGCAAGAAGGTAGAAGAAGCCAGTGAGCAGGGCTGTGAATTCTTTATCGTTTCTTTTCCGGGACCCCAGAAAGAATCGCTTGGTTGGCTAAGAGACTTCGCCAAGAACATAATTCCCTCCTTTGTAACCTGACATAAGTCCCGCGAAAGTCAACAATACGGCGAGCTATATTCTAGGCATCCCAAATGTACCAGCTTTCAACCTCAGGTTTTCCTCTGTGCGTATACTCAGACATTGTATTGAAAACGAAAGGTTTCGATGTGCACAAGAAATCGACTTCGCAAACGACTCTCAAAACGAGTGATTCTGTTTCGGAATTAAACCGTTCTTGTGAAGAACCAGCCCATTGCCGCCGCGCTAAGTGGAAGCGAGGGTCGGCAGGTACGTTTTCACCGGACTGCACTTTGAACCAGAAGTCGAAAGAAAAAGGGGGTTGAAGGGTTGTGAACTGCTGTTATCTGTTCTCTACAAACAGTGTCAGAGAAGCGCTGCGAGTCAGAACGCCGTCCGTCCCGGATATTGTGATTA
This sequence comes from archaeon 13_2_20CM_2_53_6, assembly GCA_001915065.1. Lineage (GTDB taxonomy): Archaea > Thermoproteota > Bathyarchaeia > 40CM-2-53-6 > 40CM-2-53-6 > 40CM-2-53-6. The sequence continues at coordinate 11,095 of MNDT01000063.1, forward strand.
CGTATCTTCCGACCGTTGTTGACCGGGTCGTGGTAACTGTGAGAATGGAGGTTGAGGATGAACCTGGAGAGAGGGTCACGGTCATCGGGACAAGCGAGGAGGTCGGCAGATGCGTTGTAAAAGGTGAGATGGAAGTGAATAGCCTGACAGTGGCTGAATAATCACCGACAGTTGTGAGGGTTACCGTGAAGGTGGGGCTGGAGCCTTTCTTGATGATCTGAAAATCAGGCGATACTCCGAGACTGAAGTCTCTGAATGTGAAGGTTGCCCCCTGTAAGGTTTCTTGGACGGTTGTTCCGGTTTTGCTGTCTGCGATTGTGACACAAAAGCCGTCGTTGCTAGTATTTGTGCAGCCGGTCTGGGATTCGATAGTGCTGGAGTCGCCGAGGACTCCTACGAAGTCTCCCGTGCTGTAGGTTATGCTGAAGAGACGTCCCGAGGCTGGAGCTTCTACGTCGTATCCGAGAGCCGTAACCGCGAGGCTGACGACGCCGTAATCGTCTATTCCGCTCCTACAGCTTCCAATGACAGGCTGGTTATTGACGCACTCTGAAATGATGGTCCTAGGGTCGTGGATGAGGCTGCCTGCCAGGTCCAGACTGACTGGATTCAGGATTCCAGCATTTGTCTTCACAGAAATGTCGAACGCGTTGAACCTGTCGCTGTTCTGGATGTTGACTGCGAACTGTGGCGGTTTATCCAGAGGGCCGGTGAAGGAGGGTGGAGTGGAAGGACAGGACGTTGAGGAAATATCGGCTACGCAGACTTTCCCCACGGTCTGAGCACGGCCAACTGGCAGAGCCGGAAGTGCAATGCTGGTTGAGAGGACCGCGAACATTATTGAGAGAAGGGCGAGATACCTGCTCAACGAAATCACTGGTCCTAGGGATGGCTTATTCTCTACCGCGATAGTAGGTTATTAATAAAAGCTTATCGGATACCATATGAGGCGCAAGCGAGGTTTGAAATTTGGTTTTGTCGTCAGGAATTCTTGGGTGTGCGCACCATGACGCGCACATAGATCCAATCATCGTCCTCTGAGTAATGTAGATACCGGGACTGGCCTCTAGTCTGGTGTTCCGATTTGTGAACGGGGTGTTCTTGGCGTTGGAATTATCTATTTGAACCGTCATACTGTACAGTGGTTGCGTTCGTGAAGCCTGCGGATTCGTTGACTGATGTGTTCTGGACTCTTCTGGGAGTGTTTTCCGGGTTTGGCGGGAGCATTCTTACTGTTCTGTCTTTGTCTTATCAGACTAGGGAGGTTTTGATCGATGCTGAGATTAACCGTTACGGGTTTCCGCTTCCTTGGTCGTCAAAGGTATTGGGCAGTGCTGTGTCTACCTTTGATGGGTTGCTCCGGCAGGCTCGTGCACCGCCCCGGATTGACCTTGCCGCGTTTGCTCTCGACTTCGCATTTTATACGGTTGCGGTTATCGTTCTAGTCCTAGCCGTGATGGGTTTTGTCTGGGCTGCCTCCTCGGCCGCTAGGCGGCTGACTCGGCCGAATGGTAGCGCGCAATTTTCCACCGTCAAGAAATGAACCCATAGATTTGTGTCCGTGACCACCAAGGCTGGCCCTGAGCGACGGAACGCCTAAGACTATCCAAAGCTACCAGCACGGGAAAAGTCATGCGTGGAGAGGATGTGAACCAATTCCGGTTCGACGTATCTTGTTCCCCCGCGAATGGCATGCAATCAGTGTGCGCGTGTAGATTGCACACACTCCTCGCTGGGCAGCTAACGAAGAAAAAATAGGATTAAAAGAAAAAAGTTACCCAGTAGCAAACACTGATCTGGGCCTCTGAGAATCGCCAGTTGACCTGTGATTGACGTTTCTAGCCTGCGATTACTGACACGGTGTTCGAGCCGAAGTCTGTCACGTAAACATCGTTGTTCGCATTGTCGTATGCGAGATTCCAAGGCCCGTTGCCTGCTGCCACGGTAGAGACGACGCTGTTGGTCGAGGGGTTGATTACTGACACAGTACGGCTAGAATAGTTGGCCACGTAGATTCGCTGGTTGGCAGGGTCGTAGAGTATTCCGAAGGGGTTGTTTCCCACTACGAGTCGGCTGATGATTCTGTTGGTTGAGTCGCTGATTACAGAAACGCTTCCCGTTCCAAAGTTTGCCACATAGACATTTCCTGCAGCCGGGTAGAAAGCGAGGCCCTCCGGGTCGCAGTAAGAGCAAGCTTGTATCGAAGTCACGACTCTGTTCTTCGAGGCGTCTATCACAGTCACCGTCTGCGCGTAATCACTTGACGCATAGACATAGTTTCTAGAGCTGTCGTAAACAAGATTACTGGGAGAGTTGACG
>MNDT01000052.1 GCA_001915065.1 archaeon 13_2_20CM_2_53_6
CCACTACGCCTAGATTGACAGCGTTAGCGCTCGCTGCGCTGAGGTCGTCTTCCTTCTGCCCATACGACGAGCCCAGCGACATGTTGATGACGTCTACTGCATCGGAGATGTTGCCGTCCCCGTTGGGATCAAGGGCGAACTCCATCCCTTGTAGAAGGGCGACGCCGCTGCAGCTGGTTGAAACTGCGCTGCACACCTTCACTGCGTAGAGGCTGACGCCTGGCGCTACTGAGCCAGCTCCGCCAATGATGCTAGAGGTGTGGGTTCCATGTCCACCTGCGCAGGGCGGAGGAATGGTCGAAGGTCCGCAGTCAATCGGGTCAGGGTCGGGCCGGAGGCAGACGAGCGGGTTGCCATGGCTGTCTACTCCGCATGCAAGATCGGGACCTGGCCATCGTTCTCCGACAAAATCATAGCCTCCGATTACCTTGGTGGTGGGAAATAGCCCGTCAGTATTCTCGTTCCGTGGGTCATCCACGCTGGTGCCGTAGGCGGCCGTGTAGGCAGCCGCTGTGCCAGGCCCTCCAAGGTCAGCATGAGTGTAATCGATTCCAGAGTCTAGCACTGCGACTCTAACGCCTGTGCCGTCGAAGCCGAGGTTATGGACCGCCGTTGCCCCGATGTATGGGACAACATCACTCAGTTCGATCTGATAGGTTTGGACTGGGCGTATCGACGCTACGTTTGGTAAGGAGGCCAGGGCGTTGACCTGGGACGAGTCGATGTTTATGATAAGAGCGTCAAGGACTTTGCTCAGCCGGCCGAGTTCCTGGCCACCGAGGCTGCGAATCTGGCTCATCACCGAATCTTGCGACTTGGCCAGCTGGTGGAGATAATCACGTTCTTGGGACGGGCTTAACTTGCCGCCCAGCTGTTTGGCGTTCACGCCATAGGCAACCGCTAATGGAGCGGTCGTAAGTTGAACCACTACTAGTATGGGTCCAGTGGTTCGGCTAAGTTCGGGGTCGACAAATACGGAAACGTCGCCCGGCACGAGCAGGTTCGAAACGTCTGGGGTTTGAGCATGTTGCGCTGCAACTGCCGTGGCGGGTGATGCGCCAATCATGCCGACTAGTGCCAACACTGCGAAAAGTTGAAGGAGCCGATCGTGATTTACATTCAATTTCAAGCCCATTCTGAGAACCCCAGAGAGATTTGCGATCGCGCGCTGTAGCGTATTTATGATTTTTGGTATATGGGGAAGCTCAAGCCTGACGGAGGCGGCTCGGGATATAATCTTCAAGTGTTAGCATGGATGCTTTCTGTGGTCTAGAAGACCAATTTTGGTCAGTCACCCTGTAAGGTCCGGAATGACATGACGGCTTTCCTAAATGCTTGGGAAGCCCTCGGCGAGTCCGTTTCCCGGTTCGAAACCCTTCCGGACTCGCCCTAATTTTTAGGTGAGTCCGGGCGGGCCCACCTGTCTAACTGTGAATCCCGTAGGTTCGGGAATATCGAAGCTGCCTCTCCAAAATCGCTATCTTCATGAATGGATAACATACGACGACAAGCCATGCAACCAGTTCTGAATGACGTGGACCCCATTCCTAATTATGCCTGTTGGGGCAGTGTCCGCGATCGTTGGTGAAACCGAAGCTAGGAAAGAATCCGACCTGGCTACGATGCTTTGCAAAGATGCTTTTTTCTCGGCCCCTTTCTGTGACACCTTTTTAGCTAGACTGGAATAGAAAGTCGAGTTATGAACCCTGTTCAGAAGCCTGCTTGGCTCATCGCCCTTGTAGTTGCGTCCCTGATGTCGATTCTCTTTGGCCTGATTCATGTTTCTGACGCCATCGTTCGGTCGGAGATTGGGAGCATTTCTGGCGAAACTCTGGATGCCACGATCAATCCGCTCTACGCGGTCGTTTACCTCGGAGGGGTCGCTGCCAGCTGGAATCAGAAGCGCATAGGATACGTTGTGATTCTGATCTTGTCATCCCTAAGCACTTGGGGCTTCTTGGGCCACACTACTGGCTTGACTCCCCCGAACCTTGTAGAGATTGGTAGGGCTACGGGTGTCTTGTTCGTCTTCGTTGTCCTAGTCGGGGAAGTTGCCTCACTTTCGGCTGTGATTCTTTCAATCTATGCTCTGGGAAAGAGACGACTCAAGTTGCAGTGATGGCATAAGTAGACCCTGCGTAACGAATGCTGAGATGTGGATATCCTCCCCATGTTGTTGCACGGCGATATATCGGAGCCCAATATTTTCGGATCTCGAAAATATTCCCGGGCTAAACATCCCTTTTATGCAAAAGACGCAGCCTCAACTCCTAGTGATTATCGCTGTCAAAACAACACGTATCACCACGGTCAGTTCTCGAAGCCACAATCCTCCTAACCGCTATACTCTTGGGCGCCAGCACATTGCTCATCCCCAGCGGCCGGGCTGCGTCCCCCCCGAGTGGAACTATCACGGACACCTCCACAGGCACCAGCTGGACGGGCCAATTCTACGCGGCCAGTTCCGTAGCCCTCCCCGACCAGTGCCCACCCAGCCTCGACCCGCTCAACCTGATCTGCGACCACTTTTTCCTCACTCTCAGCCTGCCCGGAGGCGCCTCCTTCTGGCAGACACACGTAGGCTCTGTAGTCATAACAATCCAATGGGGCAGCAGCGACAACGACTTTGACCTCTACATTTACCGTCAGAGCGACGGACAACAAGTCGCCAGCTCCGCCTCAGGAGGAACAGTAAGCGAACAAGTAGCACTCCAGAGTCCTCTGCCAGGCACGTACGAGGTCAGAGTAGTACCCTTCCTAGTCACTCTCTCAGGCTACACAGGCACCGCACAACTCTTCTTCATTAACCAACCGCCCACTCAAAACCCAACCTTTCCAACCGGCGGCCTAGCCTTCAGCCCTGCAACAGTCGTCGACCCACAACGCACTGAAGGAGAACCGCTCAACCACATCGACAAATACGGCAACATTTGGGAAACAGGACCCTGGGGTTTCAGCACCGCCCAGGGATTCGTTGCACGATCCACGGACAACGGCGACAGCTTCCACATTGTCTCACCCAACGGATTGAGGCCTAACCCTGCTGCATCCGGCGGTGGCGACACTGACATTATCACGGATGACCAAGGCTTCACCTATTTTGCAGACCTAGAAGGCTTAGCAGATGTCGGCGTCGCGGTCTCGAACGATGGCGGAAACAACTGGAGAGAGAATTCTCTATCGGTGCTTCCCGGAGCCGACAGGCAGTGGCTCGCCATCGACAACGGCCCCACCAACTCCACACTGGACAACACGGTCTTCCTCGCATTCAACCAACTGGTCGTCGGCTGGCAAGTCCTCTCCTCCCCTGGATCCACCGGTTTTAACGACCCGACCGGCGGTTTCTTGTACACGAACGCAGCTGGCAGCCCCACTGCTGCCGTCACAACGGATGACCGCTGCGGAAGACTCCTCCTCGACCCATGTTCAGCCTCGGCACAACACCCGCCAGCCCCGGCGGCCAAATCGGACTCGGACGCCTCTTCTCGGATGTAGCAGTCGACGCGGCCGGCAACATCTACGCTGTCTGGGTGGACATCCGTAACAACAACGTATACTACAGCGCATCGCCAAGCGCCGGGACAAACACCGGCAACACTAACTCTTGGACTGCACCAGTCCAGATCAACGGCGACCCCGCCAACAGCAACGTCATGCCCTGGGCCGTGGCTGGAAGCGCTGGAATACTTGATGTGGCCTTCTACGGCACTGATATCCGCGGCGACCCCAACACCTTCCCGTCATGGTACAACAACCGCATAGCAGCCACCACGGTCAAATGGTACACCTATTTTGTCCAGGTACGCAGCGCAACAACAAACACGCCCACAATCAACCAAGTCAAAGCAAGCGAGCACCCCACAGACTACGGCCAAATCTGCACCGGAGGCCTGGGCTGCACAACTAGCGGCGGAGACAGAACACTCGCCGACTTCTTCACACTAGCAATTGACGCAAACGGAGCAGCCCGGATCGTCATCAACGACCTGACAAACCAGCACCACGGCGCAGCACTCTTCCAGCTCACACAAACCGCTGGCCCATCAGCCCTCGGAACAACCCTTACACCCTCCACGTCAAACACTGCCACGGGAGTCACAGACCCATCAGGTGACGCCCAGGTCCTACACTACTCACCAGCCGGAGCAGGCGCCAACCAGCCCGCCCTCGACATAGTATCACTCCAACTCTCCCAACCCAACCAAGCACACATAACAGTAACTCTCACCCTCCAGAGCCTCTCAAGCCTCCTACCACCACCAGGCAACACAGGACTAGTCTGGCTCACACGCTGGCAATTCCTGTCAACTGGTGACACCGGAGAAGAATCCTACAGAATCTTCTACCTGGGAGCCAACTCGACAGCAGGTCAACCACCAGTCTTCTTCGCCGGCACAGGAACCTCCGCCACACCCACCGGAGTAATGGGTAACGGCTGCATCACCAACACACCCCAAAACTGCAAAGTGATCCTCTACCCGAACGAAATGTCAGAAACAGGCAGCATCAACGCAGCCAAGAACACTATCACCGTAACCGCACCTCTAACTGACATCGGCAACCCTGTCAAAGGCGACATGCTCTACAGCGTAACAGCACTCACCTTTGCCTTCACAACCCCCAACAAGATCTTGACTGACGCGGACGCAACACGAGTCTTCGATTACGTGCTAGGAAAAGGCCCACAGCCAACCTGTCCCCAAGGCTCGACGTGCAAAGTCACGGGTGGCGGCTACATCTTCGTCGACCAACAACAAGACCACGGAACCTTTACAATAGCGGTGGCAGTCGACCCCACAGGAAGAATACGCGGAAAGGCCGCTTACACTGACCCTGCAGCGGACCTAGGCTTTAGAACCACCCTCATCACCAGCGCCATATTCAACCGCAATACTGCCACAATATCAGGCACCGGTGCAGCAAACAATGCCTCGACAAACTTCTCCATCGGCGTCCAAGACAAAGCCGAACCTGGTGCTGGACAGGATACTTTCAGCATAAACCTCCAAACAGGATATTCAAAATCCGGAGTCCTGCAAGGAGGCAACATCCAAATCCACTAGACACCGCCTTCAAATACCCCCAATTTTTTTTGGGCAATTTTCACGGCTAGACGATGCCCTTCTTCGTTGTCTCGACGAAGTCTTAACTCCACCCAGCACTGGCACTACAGCTCCGAGCCAAGCCCCCCTCTGTTCAATAATTTCTCCTACCTAACTGGCGGGTCCAATAAAGATGGCTGTTGAGCAGACAGTATCAATGATATACCGGTATGTTGAATCCTGGCGGGCCCACCATCACATATGCGCACTGTCACAAGGGTTGAAGAGGTCGCGTCTGATCTCGTCCTCAAGCCGTCCTTCGTAGTATCGGATTCATTCTATTCGCCCTCAAGGCGAGACTTACGATTGTGAAAACATAGTCAACATCGCTCGTCGTCGTAAATTCAATGGAGATCCAATGTGAAGGGTGCTCTCTGAACTTGACTCGCTTCTTTCCTTCCTTAATCAGTCCTGAATATTCGTCTTGATACCTTCTAGTCAGTCGTACGTCGATTTCTCGGCTACTGTGGAAGTGAGCAAACTCCCGTCGATTAATGTAGAAGGCGGTTCTGTCCATCCATCTTGATTTTTTCTTGTTCACTCCGTCGAGAGCCAGAATCTTGGATTCAAGTAAGGATGCTAATCGAGGTGACGGACCACGATTCAACTGTAATCCGTTCCGTTCCATTTTACACATTATGTCACTTATCACTGGTCTTGGGCCCAAAAAAAACGTGTTCACATGTGGTGGCGGTTCCGGAGGAACCACCAAAGGAATTCAGCGAATCTTTTTTGGAACGTCGCCGCCTTTACGAATCAGCCCGCTCGTACCAGCGGAGCACCCGCAGAGCGCGTAGGGTGTTCCACCTGCTCGGCCGGCCCTCGCCCTCGTCCGTCTCGACCGGCATCACTCCAGGGTATCGGGTCTCGAGCGGCCACCGCCCGTCGCCGTCGCGTTTCGACGCGACCAGCTTGATAGCCTCGGCCATTCGTTCGTCGGGCGCGACGCCGGCGCTGCGCAGGTACTCGAGCCCCCGCAGCACATCGTAGTGCCACCACGTCGGGAAGGCGAAGCGCGTCCACGCGGCGTCGCTCTTGCGATCTCGCTCGATCACCTCGCCGGTCGACCGCCGCCGGAACAGCCGGCGCTCGAGGAGGTACTCCTGCCCGAGGAGACGGGCCGCAGTCACCTCCGAGATCCCTCCGCCCGCCAGCTCGTGCTCGAGCAACGCCTCCAGCACGCAAATCGTAGTGTTGAACGACGACCGCTTCGAGCCGTTCGGCGCCTCGCAGTTCCAGCCGCCGTCGGACAGCTGCTCGCGGAGCAGCCGGTCGACGATGCTGCGGATGTCCTGGCCGAAGTAGGCGCCGGCCGTCCCGACCTGCCCGTTGATGCAAGGCTCCAGCTCGCCGGCGAAGAAGGGGTTCCGGTCGCACTCCGGCGGACCGCAACCCTGCCACGTCACGTGGTCGCGGACGAGGCCTACCGCCCGCCGTGCCTCCTCGCTCGCGGGGTCGAGACCCAGGTGGCGCAGCAACCACAGGACGTGCATCGTCGAGTTCCAGCCACGATTCCAAGCCGCGCCTCCCCAGCGGCCGTCCGCGGCCTGTAGGCCGAGCAACCGCGCGCCCCAGCCCTCGGTGGCGACCCGTGCGCGCTCGGCCGCGACCTCATCCGCGGGCGCACCGGTCAGGTCCCGCATCACCTGCCAGCGGATCGACGGGTCCGATTGGAGCAACCAGTCGACGACAGTCACGGACCTCCCTCCCGCCCTTCGGACCGCTGCCCTTCCGAAATTTTTCTCTGCCGTGAACTTGACTAGCGTGTAACTGTCACGGTAATCGTGTACGTGCGCGTCATAGTGGTGCTGGTTGCAGTTACGGTGATTGTGTATGATCCGAGCGGGGTGGAGCGTGACGTTGACACCGTGAGAGTGGATTTGGAATATGGACCAACTGTCGAGGGTAGTGATGTAATTGGACCATGCCGCAGGAGCGGGGAAACTGATGCGTAGAGGTTGACCGTTTCGTTGAATCCGTCGGTCCCCTGTATCGAGACCGTGGACGTTGTCGAGCCGCCCCTGCTAACCGAGCTCGAGGACGGGCTAACTGTGAGGGTGAAGTCGGGAGGCTGGGACACTTTGAATGATACGACCACTGAGTGGGACAATTTGCTGCTAGTTCCGTAGACGGTGACATTCCCGGATCCGACAAAAGTCCCCGCGAATATTGTGAGTGTCGCTTTGGCCGTCGAGTTGGGTGCGAGATCCAGCCTAGTCGGACTTATCGTCCAATAGCTACATTGAGGACTAGGGCAGAGGGGAGAGGGGGACGTGTAGAGGTTGACAGTCCCGTTGAACCCGTTCAGGCTCGTCACAACTATGCTTGACGTGCCGGAGGAGCCGGCAGGAATAGTCAGACTATTTGGATTGGCTGTCATTGCAAAATCGGATGTTGAACCGGACGGGACAATTGTGAAGGTTACACTGACGGAGTGTGACAGGCTTCCGCTCGTCCCCGTTACGCTGACGACCCAAGTGCTGGCTGGACTGCCCGCGTAAGTGTAGAAGGTGAGAGTTGAGGTAGCTGTTCCACCGGCGGAGAGTGTGACGCTGGACGGGTTGATGCTCCAGCCGGGGCATGACACGCAGAGGGGTGGAGGAGAGGTTGTGAGGCTTATCGTGCCGCTGAATCCGTTAGTGCTTGACAGAATGATCTGGGATTTTGCTGTGGAGCCTGCTGGGACTGTCTGGTTCGTGGGATTTGCAGAAATTGTAAAGTCAGGTGGGCTTGAGGACACGACCGTAAAGGTTACTGGCGCATTATGGGAGAGGCTGCCGCTTGTGCCCGTCACAGCCACATTGTAAGAGGCAAGCGGTGTCTGCGGGTACGTCTGTATCGTGAAACCGGCGGTGGCGTTCTGGCTCGAACGCAAAGATACACTCATCGGGTTTACCGAATAGGTTGGGCATCCGATCGCCAGACAAGAGACCGGGGGTGTGAGGCTTACGTTGCCTTGGAACCCGTTGATACTGGTGAGGATTATGAGCGATTTTCCGGAGGACCCTTGCACGATTGTGAGCATGTTCGGGTTGGCCGACATAGTGAAGTCAGGAGTCCCGCCGGAAGAGACAACTTTGAAAGCCACGTTGACCGAGTGGGAGAGGCCTCCGCTATTTCCGTACGCCGTAATGTTGCCAGCGCTTCCCGGGCCCCCGGCGTTTATTGTGAGGGTTGCAGTCGCCGTGGAATTAGGAGCGAGGCTCACGCTGGATGGGCTTATCTCCCATGTGGTGCAATAGGGGCTCGGGCAGAGGGGAGACGGCGCGTATAGGCTGACGGACCCGTTGAAACCATTCACGCTGGTAAGAGTGATCGTCGAAGCGCCAGAGGCGCCTGCTGGAATGGTCAAGCTATCAGGGTTAGCTGACATTGTGAAGTCTGGCGAGAGCGTGGCCATCATGACCTGTGACTGAGTAGCAGCTACAGTCGTAAGTAGTATCCCGGTCAAGAGTATGAGGAGGAGACGGAGGGGCAATGATGCCGACCTCAAGAATTACACCGAGAGCATCATATTGGCGGACGCGTTTACTAGATTAGACTTTCGATTTCATTACAACACAATCGAACACAATCAACTCACAATCCTTCTCGTATGGTTGCTGAACCGGGCGGGCCGACTATGAATCCTGCAAAGCTACTCTCAGCTATCTTTTTGTGGCCCAAGCTCGCAAATGTGTAAGGGTAGAGACAGGGTTGCCGGAGCCTTTCCAAACGCGTGACTTTTCGAGCATGCGTATGCCGTCGGTCATCAACGAGGAGATTTTGCCTGCCGAGGATGTTTCACGTTTCTCGGCCGTACTGTCCGGGGAAGAGTTTCGCAAGGAACTACGGCGACTATTTGTGTCCGATTGGCATTGGGGGATACCGGAAGATGTGCAGGTCAAACCTCTGAAGGCACACAAGGATCGCTGCACCTTCGAGGTGAGTGTGAAGACCGAGCATGGATGGAAAAGTATCGTTGGGAAAGTCTACAGTAACGATCGGCCCGACGTTATGATAACGCTAAAGGCAGTGGCACGGTCCGGTTTTGGCCCGGACGGGAAGTTCGCCATCGCTCAACCCCTCGCCTACGTGTCATCTTTACACATTCTCTTCGAAGAGAAGATTCAGGGAAGATTGGCAATGGAACGCTTCCTGAACGGCAGTCCAGGTGAACAAACTGAGACTGCTAGGCGCAGTGGGAAGTGGCTGGCACGATTCCACTCGTACGCGCCGCGACTCGGTAAGACCTCAGCACCTAGAGAGTTGCTCCCACAAATCTCTTACTGGGCGGAGAGGATTAAGCGATCCGGAGAACCCTTCGCCAGCAAGTGCGAGTCATTGTTTCGCAAGCTGGACTCGACGATGCCGGATTCTGTCGAGTCTTGTTGTGGGCATGGGAGCTTCATTCCCGAGCACGTGTTCTTGAATGGTCCGCAGACAATCGCGATCGATCTGGATGAGCATGACGTGGCTGATCCCAGCCGTGACTTGGCCTGGTTCATTGTCTCACTTGAACGCTTAGGGCTGAAGCAGGGTCTCTCACTTCGAGCTCACGATAGGGAGGTGGCAGCGTTCCTCGAGGCCTACGCTAGCGCGAGAAATCTGGATGCTTCGAAGCATCTTCCTTTCTTCAAGGCTGTCGAGTGTCTCCACCGCGCACATCGTGATCTGTACAAGCGGACTGTGCCGATTCCGGAATGGTCGGAAGCGATGCTTGACGAAGGACTAAGTTCGTTGTAGGCACCTCTTTATCGGCGCAACCTCGTCAGAGGAGGCCTAGTCGTTCTCCTACTGAATGAAGCTGAAGTACGGCTTGCATTGCAACAAGCATTTTCTTTGATGCGACGAGTCGCCCCCGTCGTGATACGAGTGGAGACATGATGTTCGGATCACCCAGCCATCGAAGGTTCATGTAGACTCGGGCAAGTTCAAGTGTCCCCTCGAACCCATCTGGAGCTCTTCCAGACCATCGGGCTCTAGCATATTCTCTCTCACACTTCTGGACGACCTTCTTCGGCCAGGAGTGTGTTAAGGCGGCAAGGTCGATCTCTCCTGCGGCGATAGCGGTAGACTGCCAGTCAACCGGCCGGCTTGTCCCGTCTTGGTATACTACGTTTGACCCGAAGTATTCGCCGTGGATGATAGTCTCAGGTGCCCTCAACAATCTCGGGATAAGATGTTGGAAACTTGTGCAGATTGGCGGTATCCACGGGAACCGGGAATTGAGCTGTCCGAATAATAGGTTGGTCCTTCGTGCCCAGCCCCTGTAGTATTCAGCGTTGTATCTGCGAAGAAACTGTAGCCTAGCATCATGGACTCGTTTCTCATTGGCCGCATGGAACCTTCCGATCCATCGCGCCGAGCGGGTCATCGCTTGAGGATCGCGCGACCAGCTTGCAGGCGAGCCCCGCGGCAGATATTCGATTATCAGCCCTTCGGCCCCTGACTCATCGTCCTTGTACAGTCCATAGAACGCAGGTGTTGAAACGTGAAGGGGTTGGAGGACGTCCCGGTAAACTCTCGCTTCGTATGAAATGTCACGTCTGTGGCCGAAGACGCCATCAAATCCTCCTGTTCGGTACTTCACAAAGAGGCGCGGAATACTGCGCCCCGGACCGTTGTGGCAGGTGACTATCTCAGTGGGAAAGGTGCTGTTGTATGGATTCGGTTTTCGATTCACAACTGTCAAATCGCCGTTAGCGAGTCCGTTGCGGCTAAGGACCCTCGTTAGTACCGCGGCAAGTCTTTCCGAGCTGGGATATTTGAAACTCGGCAATTCAGCCTCACCTACGTGAGTTGCTACATGTCAGTCGTCACTTGAATATCCGGAGCCGACATTTCAGAGAGGACTGAAGCGACTTCACTGGTCATTCCGCTTACCCTTCCATCTTCCAGCGTCAGGATCATGTTGCAGTTTCTCAGAGTGCTTGCTCGGTGAGCGATCATTAAGGTTGTTCTGTCCTTCATCAGACGTTGGATCGTTTCGAGGATCGCTGTTTCGTTATGTACGTCAAGTGAGCTGGTGGGCTCGTCGAGTATGAGAATGGGCGCGTTTTTGAGGAATGCTCGGGCGAGGGATACGCGCTGGCGTTCGCCTCCAGACAGTTTCATTCCCCGTTCGCCTACAATGGTATCGTAGCCATCCGGCAGATTCATGATGAAGTCGTGTGCGTTCGCGGCTCTGGCCGCCGCGGTGACCTCGTCCATCGCCGCGTCCGGCCTAGCGAAGCGAATGTTCTCAGCTATCGTCGTAGAGAAGAGTACCGTGTCCTGGTGAACGACTGCGAACTGGTTTCGAAGATCGGCCAGCCTGTAATTTCGCAGGTCGACGTCATCCAGGGTAATCGCCCCCTCCTTTGGATCGAAGAAGCGCAGCAATAGGCTTGAGAGACTGGTCTTGCCCGAGCCTGTCGGACCCACTACGCCCAAGCAGTAACCTGCAGGAAGATCAAAAGATACGTTCTGAAGTACTGGATTGCCTGTCACATACTCAAAGGATACGTTCTGGAAGCCGATCTTCCCCTCAGCTCTCGCTAGAGGCAGCGCGTTGGGAGCCTCGGGCACGTCCGGTTTCTCGTCAAGGACGGCATGGACTCTCTCTATTCCAGTCAGCGACATCTGCATGTCGAGTGCTTTCTGTCCAACGTTTCTTAGAGGCGTGTAGAGCTGGGGAACATAGTAATTGACGACAAGCAGATTCCCCAGGGTCAGACCATTCGGCTGCTGCACGTGGGTTATTCCTATGTAGAGCACTGCTGCTAGCCCGGCAGCCGTCACAATCCCGACGAGCAGGTTGTAGACCGCGCTGTCAACGTAGACCCTGAGCTGGGCTGAAAGGCTCTCGTTGTAGTGATGGACCAACTGTTCGCTTTTCTGATCCTCCTGACCGAATGCTTTCACTACTCTCGAAGCGCCCAGTGTCTCCTGGGCCACTGCCATCGCGGCGCTTTCCGAGGTCTTGAATTTCCGCCATCCTGTTCGCAACCGCGGTTTGAATACCAGTGTAAGGAGGAACATGAAGGGAGACACTAGCAACGAGATAATGGCAAGCTGCCAGTCGAGGTAGAGAGTGACAACTATCATCGCCGACAGCATTAGTATGGACGTCGCTAGCGGGATCATGCTGTCGATTCCGAAGGAACGTAGCATGGGAGCGTCGTTCAGAGTACGGTAGGCTGAGTCCGCGGCACCCTTAGTGTCGTGATAGGCGATGGAGAGTCTCTGCATCTGTCGGAAGAGGCGAGCTCGAACGTCGAGCGTCATCCGATTTCCAATTTTGCTGCTCAGCCACACGTTCAGAAGGTTCTGTACGTAGGTCAGGACGGTAGCGCCCAAGAGTATCCCGATCGCTAGCCAGAGCACATAGTCCTTGGAGGCCTGCGACCCGCCCGGCGCGAGGAGCGTGAGATAGCCGGAGAGAGGCTTGGAGCCGAGAACTGTATCCACCATCAGTTTGATGGGAAGAGGAGTAATCAGTGTTATTGGAATCGCGGATAGCGAGAGTAGCAAGAGGACGAAGATGGGCTGCAGATAGGGCCGCAGATCTGCGAAGACTCGTCTCAACATTCCGTGACCTCTTTGAGTATCTCTCTGACTTTGCCGGGAGCCGAGTCGAACGTTCTCAGGCGACTGCGGCTGCGATTGTGACTTCGCGCGTGCGGTTCGATGGTCTTGCAGCTTGAGCAAGACCCAGCCAACAGCCATTGTGATAGTAAACGTGACCGAAAAAACTAGGGGTAGAATGGAAAGGTCAATCATCAACCATTCGGCTCCATGTTAATTCCCAAATCAGCCAAGAGATAGGCGAGAGTTTGCGAAAGGTTTTTCGAACTCGGATTCGCTATCCGACGAGGAAGAAAACAAGACGAATAGTGCTCGGCTAAGAGCAGTCGTGGGACAGAGTGACTAGTATCATCAACAGTGCAGGCGAGAAAGCGAGATTGGAGCAATTCGAACCAGACCATCTTGGCACGCAGATACTACGTAGCACCCTTGCGCCTGAGCAGCTCAAGGAACATGCCCGACGCGAATCTTGTATCGCTGATAGCCCGGAATATCAATCCTCCAGCCATCAGCCCAGATGCGATGCTTGGTATCCAGGCGTTGGACAGACCAGCTGCGATCGACATTACTACAAGGGGAGCAGAGACAGCCAGCCCAAGACCAGAATATTTAGGAGTGATTCGGAACCGGAGCAGCTGCTTTCCGGAGGGGTATTCTTCCGTTGCGATTAGGAGTTGGCTTCCGCCGAGTAGTCCTCCCCTTACCTCAAGATCCCAGGAGTCATAGTTGCCCCCTATTCTCACTACTGACCCGGCTTCTTGGATCATTTTTTGCAGCTCTCCCAGCATAATCTCTGGCGCTTCCCTCGTATCACGCCATAGCGTCATCGTTGAAGGAAGGAAGCTGCCTCGAGCTTTAGTCCCACGTCTGCGCCATGGGGTCAGCCCTCCACCTAACCGCCCGTAGAGGCGAGCAACTGGTTGGAGGAGATGCAAAGAGAATATCGTAGCCCGCAATCTGAATACTTCCCAACGAGTCTTGGGGGCTCCATCAAGCCTTGCCCGTCCAGCGTTCAAAGTGGCCAGGGCCGCGGGTAACGCAACGACCGAAGAGAGCACTGTCCCGAGTATCACTACCGGGCCCCAACCGATGCTAAGGACCAAAATCACCGCAAGACCCGCTATGACCAGATACCATTCCGGCATCAGGACGAGCGACCAAAGAGAGCTGAAAGACCCGTACAATGATTGGAAAGGCGCGGCCCCCCAGACTCCATGGTAGATCCTCCCTCCAAGCGACGAGAAATCTAGCGAAACGCCTCTGCCGTAGATGCGGCCGCGCCAATTCAACTGTCCGAACAGATTGTACTTCTCAGGCCATTTTCGCTCCAGTAGAGCCTCTGCTCTACCGTAGCCCACTTGTTGCCACCAGTACTTGTAGACTGATTTTCGACGGTGATGCCAGACTACTGCTGCAGGCGCAAACCCGATTATTCCTCCCGGTTCTCGGAGTCGCCAGCAAAGGTCCACGTCATCGCCTGCGACTCGGAATGTGGGGTCGAACCCATTGATCGCCTCTAAATGCGCTTTTCTAAAAGCCATGTTGCATCCGGGGATGTGTTCTGCGACAGTGTCGGAGAGCAGAACCGGGTTGGGTCCCGGCGCGTTGGCAATGGCCTCGGCCTTCCACCCGTCATTCGGTGCCGGGAGGTTCGGCCCTCCAACCCCGACATATCTTCCATCCATCATAGACAAGGCGAGAAATCTGAGCCAGTGAATGTCTGGATAGGCATCGTCGTCGATGAACGCTATGATCTCCCCATTGGCCACACTTATTCCTGTGTTGCGTGCTTCGCTGAGCCCGCGATTCTCAGTGTTGATGAGACGAACCGGGTAGTCTGATACGATATCCGGGGTCGAGTCTTTGGATCCATCGTTTATGACGATCACCTCATATTCGGGATAGTCGAGCCGCTGCAAGCCATCCAGAGTTTCACGGATCGTTGATGCTCCATTGAAGCTGCAGACCACTAGTGAGATTTTCGGCCAGCGCACACCATTTTCTGGAAAGGGCGTTTCGTAGAACGCTCTCCTAACCGCGTGGAGGGCCGGCTTGGCTGTTCTCTCGCGTGTGGTCAGTCCAAACTTCCAATCCTCGACCGGAACCGTCCCATGGTACCACTCATCCGTCCATTGAAAGACTACGACCCCACAGCAACCATTCCTGAAGATTGACCGGACCTGCCAATCCAAAGTCTCAGCCTGTTTCTCCTCACCATTTCGAAGCCCGTCCAGTCCTATCTCACTGATCAGTACAGGCCGATCCTCGCTTAGACTGTGCAGCCTCGGGATGTACTTATCGAAGTCTTGTCTTGACTCTAGGTAGACGTTGAACGACATAAAATCTAGAAAGGGTAGTCGCAAGTACTCGGTGGACGGGTAGTTCACATACGTGACGAGAGAATCTGGGTCTTCCTCCTTCGCCGCTCTATAAAGACGCTCGATGAATTTTTCCACTCTACGCCTCCCGGTCCAGCGGGCTATCGCCGAGGAGATCTCGTTTCCGACGCTGTAACAGAAGACTGCGGGATGACCTTTACAGCGGCGTACCCATCTTCTGACCCGCTCCTCGATCTCCTGAGGCTTTCCAGGCTCGTCTATGAACGACATCCGCTCCCCCCAGTTGAGTCCAACCATAACCCAGAGTCCCTCCTCCATTGCCGCGTCCAAGACCCACCTTGGAGGGCATGTGTGAACTCTTACCACGTTGAACCCGTTCTCCGCCATGCAGGAGAAGTCCCTCTTCACAACCTCGGGAGTCAGCTGCTCGTTTCCGTCTTCGTCTACTAAGAAGGTGCCATAACTCACACCCCTAACCCAGAACTTCTCATCACCGACAAAGAGAAACTTCCCTCTGACTCTCGGACGCTCTACAATGCGACTCCGCTGCTTCGAAGTCTGTTCTGTTACTTGCACGAGATTCAAGCTCGCCAGATCGGAAAGGCGTCGCGGAATCTTTTGTTCACGACGAATGCTTCACCTTGCGACAATGGTTGGCACCATTCTATCCATCAGCGCTCTGAGCCCGTGTTCAAGATTTACTGTTGGCTTGTAGCCCAGTATTTTCTCTGCTTTGGAGGGGTCGCCAATGAACTTTCGAACCTCAAACGAGTTGGAGGGCTCATGTATGATTTTGGATCCCGAACCGACAATGTCGATTATCATGCGTGCAAGCTCTGAAACCGATACACCTCTTCCCGTAACGAAATGGAAAGCTTCCCCAAATATGCCAGCATCGCTTTTCAACGACGCAGAGTATGCTTTCATTATACCGGAAACCGTGTCATCGATGAACGTGAAATCTAGGATTTGTTCGCCCCCGTACAATGCGAGATCTTCGCCTCGGAGAGCCTTGTTCATGAACTTGGGCACTACTCTCTCCGGAAGGTCTCTCTCGCTACCGTAGACATTCGAGAAGCGCATAATCACACAGTTGACCGGGCGGGCTAGGTTGGACTCGTCCGAGTAGGAGAGACAGGCTCTCTCCGCAGAGAGCTTGGTTACCCCGTAGACTGACTTTGGATTCTTCGGATGATCCTCGTTCACGGGAAGGTAGAGCGGCTCCCCGTACACTTCCCGGCTGGATGCTTCCAACAGCAC
>MNDT01000039.1 GCA_001915065.1 archaeon 13_2_20CM_2_53_6
CGCACTCCCCTCTTTCTGATGGAAGCGATAGTTCGATTGTCGTGATGTACTAGAATAACGCAATTGCCTGAGTTGTGCAAACGTATTCCGAACAAGCAACCAATAGCCCCAGCTCCCACGATCGCTATCCGCAATTCGTCAAGTCTTCTGTCGAGAGTCGACAGTTAGTCTCTCGTCGTCTTCCATTTTGAATATATTCTGTTCTGCAGGAAAATCTCCGCTTCTCACTTCATCTGTATACTTTTCAAGCGATTGCTTGATGATGGCGGACACGTCCGCGTAGCGTTTGGCAAACTTGGGTGTGAACTTTGAGTAAAGTCCGATGATGTCGTGTATCACGAGAACCTGGCCGTTGCAGAATCTTCCTGACCCAATACCAACTGTAGGTATCGAAACTTTTTCTGTAATCGCTTGGGCCGCCTCTTCCGTAACCATCTCTAGGACGATTCCGAAGGCTCCGGCTTTCTCGAGCGAGACAGCGTCGTCGACAAGCTGAGAGGCTGAAGCCGGACTCTTTCCTTGGACCCTGTATCCTCCTTGTAGGGTCGCTGTCTGAGGGGTAACTCCTATGTGTCCGAGAACGGGAATCCCGGCTCGAGCAATTGCTTTGATGATTGGAGATACATCTCTGCCACCTTCTACTTTAACAGCTTCCATTCCACCTTCTTTCACGAATCGTCCAGCATTCCGAACTGCCTCTGCTGTGGACGCTTGAAAGCTCATGAAGGGTAAATCCCCGATAAGGAGGGGGTGCGTGGCTCCTCTTCTGACAGCCCGACAAACGGGAAGAAGTTCATCGACAGTTACTGGGATCGTATTGTCGTATCCTAGGACTACCATTCCGTACGAGTCGCCGACGAGTATCGAGTCGACGCCGACTTCGTCTGCGATCGCCGCGGTAGGATAGTCATAGGATGTTACCATGACTATCTTCTTGCCTTCTGCTTTCATCCGTTTGAAGGTCGTCACTGATACCTTTCGTCTCTCGCCAGTATTGGATGGTCTCAAATCTACGCCCATCCTCTCAAATATTGAATCATTTCTTGGATTGCTTTCGCTAGATTGCGCTGGTTGTCAAATTCGGAGGCCAGGCGCTCTAGACGATCGCGAGGCATCTTCTTCATTTTGTTGTAAGCATCGGTCAAGGCCGGGATGGCCCTGATAACATTGTCGACAATCGAGACCGAAGCTGCACGAGAAGTTCGGGAGAGAGGATTGAGATCTATCGCTATTACTTTCTTTCCATCCCTCGAAAGAGCTTCTGCCCTATCGCCATCCTCAAGGGGAATCAAGACCACATCTGCCTGCCCAATGCCCCTCGGGTCTGTCCGTCTTCGCTGACTTGCTATACCCCGGATTGCGTTGCTAGCAGCCTCTCCTATGCCCAGAACCTCTTCCGACCCTAGCCGCTTGAGGTAGGCTGCGATCAGGCGTTCTCTCCTACGGGTCCGATGGAAGAGGTTGACTTCGATCGGCGCAGATATGGCCAAGGATAGATTAACAATCTCTCTCCCGGCGAGGGCGGCAGTGTTCCCGTTGACCGATACGACGGGATGCTTTGCCGTCAACAAAAGAGCGGCTGCTGCAGACGTGGCAGCTGATGCTGCTGGCAAAGTCTCTTCGCCCAGAATATAGTCGAAAGCCTCTCCTCTTCCATGAGCGATCAGTCCTTGTGGAACGACTATCCCCGCCCGCATGGCTTTCTCCAGCCTCTCTCGAGTTGCGAGGGACAAGAACCTTGGGTGGTGCGGGCTCACGATCAGAGCAGGTGCGCCCCCGATCTCGCTATACGGGAAGCATATGGAGTCATGCCGTGCCTTCGAAGAAGTGTTGTCACGAGCGGAACTACTTCCTTTGGGGCCATGCAAAACACCGACTCGCCTAGCATCGTCATGCTGGATTTGATGCCCGTCGAGTCGAGTCGGGTGACGAGGCGGGACAACCGTTGAGACATTAGTCCTACACATTCGGCGAATCCTTTCGAGAGTATCATGAAACTTTTCTGCGGGCTTCGCCTGTCGAACTTCTGGCTCAATCCCTTACCGCAAGCGTTAACACGCCTCTTGAGAGAGGCGCTTCCAAGAATCGATCTGGTCGAGATTGGCCCAAAACTAGCAGTGATCAGCATTAGTGATGATGGCACGGCGACTTTGCTGACTCTTCCTACTCCCGGAGCTCCCGGTATTGTTCTCAGTGTAAGACCACCGGAAAAGACAGACGCGACTGTTCCCAACCCTGTCCTGCATTCTATTTCCGAGATATGTGCGATCTGAGCTGCTTCAAGCGTCGAGAGGGATAATCCCATCGTCTCATTCAGGGCAAGTGATAAGCTGAGGGCCCCGGCTCCGCTTGTTCCATAGCCGCACCCGACTGCGAGTGGACTGGTGTGGGTGACGTCGACTCTCCACGGTCTTCCGTCGAGCTCGATGTACCTAGTCGCGACGCGGACAGAGACTGACCTTCTGGGCAATCGTTTGCCGTTGAAGGTCGCATCGACGCGCGATGCCTGTGCTTTCTTGATACTCAATTTCGTGTTGACTCCCTTGGCGAGAGCGACGCCTGCTCCTGTGGAGCCTACTTGAAGAGGGTCGGAGGCTTTGTCATGGACCTGGAAGAAGCCTGTTATGTTGCAGGGGGAGTAGGCTGTCGCGGTCTTCACTCCGATCAGTAACCTCCATGAACTAGGTCGGCGTTCGAATTGCACTGTTTCCCGCTATTCTGTGTGCGGCTCTGTAGAATGAGGAGGAGGTCACTACGTCTGCGTGTTCTGGAGCTCAATCGGTTGTTTGTACCTTTTTCCGTACATACGGTAGCCTCGCTATGAACTCAGAACTGAGCGAAGCGATAGGGTTCCCTGAGAAAATTGATTCAAACATATCAACGTCCTGGTTTGTTTTCAAAGAGTGTGCCTGTAGCTCGCCTTCGACTGGTTAGCGATGTGCCTGATAATGCTGGGAAGGTGTTAACTAAGAAGAGCAGCTAATCATTGTAGACGATACAGTTCGCTCGTTGAAATTGGGCATGGACAGCATGTTTGACGAGGAGCCTAAGGCGCGATGTCCAGACTGCAGTCAGTCTCTCACATTCGTCCGGACAAGGTCTCATGAAAAAAGATGGTACTGTTACGGGTGCGAGAAGTATGTTGACAACCAGACTGCGGGTTCGCAGGTCAAGGATAATCATGCGAGAATTGAGGCTCTGAGCGGTCTCCAGGTCGTTGACTCTCATGGAATCCTTGTAGGGAGAGTCAGGAAGGCGATTCCAACTGATGGCGGTGAGATCAAGTCGCTATTGTTGTCCGTGGACAAGGAGCAATTCAAGACCATGCTTGATGACCGTGACCTGTCCAGAGAATTCGAAGTGCCCCATGATAAGATAGCAACTGTTGGCGATGTGGTTATTCTCACCGATGTATTTTCTCCGAGTTCCCTTGCACCACCCAAGCCAGTTGAAACGACACGAGGGTCAGGATGGTGTCGGAAGTGTGGCGCTCAGCTTCTCAGCGGAGCGAAGCACTGCATCAAGTGTGGCACTCTTCTGGACTCGACAGTCTGTGTGGCGTGCGGTTCAACGAACCCGATTGAGGCGATGTTCTGCAAGAACTGTGGTGGCAAGCTTTCATGAAGGTACGAGGTAGCCTTATTACAAAGGGTGGTTGGCGAACGCAGTGCTCCGCATCACCCCATCTTTTAGGCTAAGATCACTCCGTGGCGCGCGATCCGGGACGGGTCGTTTTGAAATAAGAATTCTTGGTTTTTTTCGTCGCCGTTTTTTTCGCGTTTTGGAAATTGTCGTTACGATTTTCTGGAGCTAGGCGAGTGTAAGTAATCAGAGGCTTGATTAGGCGATGTTCGGCTCGTCAGATGATCTTCTTTCGTTCGGCAAGTAGTCTTCCTGGAAGGAATTGGATTGTTATTAGCCCGAGGAGTGTCGACAGGACGAGAACGGTTTCCCAGTTGAGAATATACTTCGCAGTTGGGAAGACTAGACGAACCCAATGCTGCATGCTCAAGTTCGACTGATATTCCTCGACCAGTCCGGTATAGAATGCTGCTATGATGGAACTCTGGATGAAGGCGAACAGCGTCCGCCTCATGTCGGGTGTTGGCAGAGTCCCGAGAGAGGGTGAGGTAGGAATCGGTTTCCGAGGGGCCCAAGAATCTTGTGTATTCACGGTCCAATAGTACGGTGATCCAGAATGTGACGCCGGTAATAATCCCCAATACTCCGACTAGAAGACTGGCTGGGCGGTGCTCTCTGGCCGAGCTGAAAATCGCGTCGACTCCTTTCTGCCCAAGTCTCTTCCGGGAAGAACTGGGCGACAAGAATTCGTCGGCGCGTTCTCGGGTAAAGGCTATAACAACATTTCTGCCGCGAATCCTCGAACTGAGAGATTGGAAGAGCCGTTGAAGGGATTGATTCTCGCCGGAGGGTTCGCGACGAGGCTTCGGCCTCTCAGTTGTTCGAAGCCTAAGCTCTTGTTTCCTATCGTTGGCACTCCTCTGATAGACTACATGTCTGACTGGCTCGACCGGGGGAATGTGGGGGACGTGATACTTGCGGTTAATCATCTTTCGGACAAGCTTCGCATGGGGTGGAGGCCCGGAAGATGGGGGATAGGATGGCGTTGTCAGTCGAGGAGACCCCGCTGGGAACCGGGGGACCCCTGCGACTGGCAGCGGGCATGGTGCCCGGTAACGAACCGGTGGTTGTTGTCAACGGAGATATCGTGAGCGATATCGACCTGAAGGGTCTGACCCGGGCCCATATGGCGAGCGGTACCGAGGCCACGATTGCAGTCTTCTCGGTAGGAGACGCGAGGCCGTTCGGACTGGTCACTTTGGACTCTGGCGATCAGATCATAGGTTTCGAGGAGAAATCGCAGAAGGCTCAAGGTCCGGGCTGGATAAACGCGGGAGTTTACGTCTTGAACCGTAGTGTGATCGGAATGATTCCAGAAGGACGGGCGGTAAGCCTTGAACGGGAGATCTTCCCTGTCTTGGCGAGTGGGATGAAGCTTAGGGGATGGAGGCATGATGGTTTCTGGTATGATATTGGAAAGGTCGAGGATTACCTGGCGATGAACATGGACTTGTTGAAACGAGGCGAGCAACTGTTGTCTCCCGGCTTCGATATCGAACAGCCGTCCCACGTGGGTAGTGGTTGTGTCATTGCGAGGGGCGCCAAAGTGGGACCTTACGCGATTTTTTCGCCGAAGGTCAAGGTGAAGAGTGGTGCGATGGTGCGGGAAACGATATTGTTTGAAGAGACTATGATCGATGAGGATTGTCGCGTTGAGGGCGCTGTCATAGGGGAAGGGACGAGGGTCGGAAAGGGGACAGCGATCGGAAAGGGGTCCGTTATCGCGAGCGAAGTGGTTATCCCCGAGCATTCAGTAGTGAAGCCTGGATCAATAGTTCTGAACTGACGCGAGGTTTGGAGGAGGCATGTTGAAAGCAGCCCGCCTATTCGGGACAAATGGAATCAGAGCGGTTGCCGGGGATATTCTCAATGCCGATTTTGCTTACAGAATTGGATCGAGTGTTGCGAGCCTCTTCGAGGCCAAGAGGATTCTGGTTGGGTGTGATGGGAGAACCTCGAGTCCGATGCTTACTGAGGGTGTTGTGGCGGGTATACTTGCGCAAGGAAGTGATGTTGAAGATTGTGGACAGATTACCACCCCTGGGCTACAATTCCTGGTAAAAGTGGCTGGGGATGCGGCTGGTGTGATGATTACTGCTAGCCACAACCCGCCCGAGTATAACGGGTTCAAAGTGGTCGACTCTGATGGGGTCGAGATCGCGCGTGGCAAGGAGGAGACGATAGAAGGGCTGTTTCCGAGAAAGTCGTGGAGGGTTAGCAAGAACCCGGGCCGGAGGACACACCGGCCTCAACCTCTCGAACCGTACTTGTCGAGCCTCAGCAGCTATCTCAGTAGGAGAAGGATCGGGAAGCCGGTCACGGTGGTTGTTGATACAGGGAATGGGGTGGCAGCGTTGACGACGCCGCTTCTTCTCAGGAGGATAGGTTGTAGAGTGATCACTATTAACGATAATATTGATGGTCGTTTTCCGGGCCGCACGTCCGAACCCCGGCCGGAGAATCTTGGGCCTCTTGCGGCGGCTGTGAAGCAAGAGAAGGCTGCGTTTGGGGTGGCTCATGATGGCGACGGTGATAGGGCGATCTTCGTAGACGAGACGGGGGCGGTTCATTCCGGCGACAAGAGTCTGACATTGATTGAGGATGAGGTTCTGAAGAAGAAGCCTGGCTTGAAGGTGGTTACTCCGATAAACTCGTCGATGTCTGTGTCTGAGACGGCTCGGAAGAGGAAGGGGAGGGTGATCCTCACGCCGGTCGGAAGTATCAATGTGGCGCGGACGATGATGAGGGAAAGGGCGATTCTGGGTGGCGAGGAGAATGGGGGGATATTCTATGCTCCTCATCAGCCGGTGAGGGATGGTGCCATGGCGACTGTTCTGATACTCAACTCTATCCTCGACAATGGTCAGCCTCTGTCTCGGCTGATGGCTCGTCTGCCGACCTTCTATATGGCGAAGGAGAAGAGGAACTGTCCGGATAAGAAGAAGAACGATGTGATGAAGGAGATTCGACGGAAGCTCGGGAACAGGGTGACTAGCACGATAGACGGGGTCCGGGTCGACCTCAAGGACCGGGGCTGGTTCCTTGTAAGGGCAAGCGGGACCGAGCCGCTTGTCCGAATCTATGTCGAGGGAAGGACGGAGAAAGATCTGAAGCTTCTACTGGACGAGTTCAAGCCGCTCTTCGATGAGACAATCGGAAATTAGAATAGGAGAAACCTGGACCAATCCTTAACTTGTCTAGTCTGGTAACCACTCGCGTGCCAAGGGAAGAGCACTCTCGTGTCGCGGGAATTTTTTATTTCTAAATCCTGGACGGGGGTCGTTCGCTGTCTGGAACTGTTCTGGGCGAGACTATCGGTTTGTAGCCCAGAAAGGGCGAATTAGCGGTTTTCAGTAAGTGCCGGTGGAGGCCCTTCAAGCGTGAATAAGGTGTTCAGTGGGACCCCCCGCCCAGATCTCTCATCGGGGCGTATTTTGGGCGATTTTCTAGATTCGATCCCTTCCAAAGAGCTGTTCTGCGTCGCGAGGATCAACGCTCCTAGATTTTCTTGACTGGTAATGGCTTTGGTAACCGTGTATGGTAATGGCATCGTTTGTGCGGGACGAACGTTTCTTTAGATGCTGGTGGAACGCGCGCGATTTCATATGAAGGTCTGGTCGAATTCTCAGCCAGATCAAATGCTCGCTAGGCCCAGTTGAGTCAGAAACGGGAACAGGCTGGTTCCGGATGGCTCGACTACCCGCCATCGCTCAACCGGTTCGAGGCTAGAGCTTCCAGGTCCTTCTGACTACCGCAGAGATGATCTTGATCGGGTCCTCCATGCCGCGAAGCAGTTGGGTCCCTCGCTTTTGTTGTTCCTCCATTGCCTTGTCTGAGGCTAGTGTTTCTCTGACTTTCATCGCGATCGTCCTTGGCGACTGAATCGTCTTGACCAATCCTTTCTTCTCTAGGTATTTGATGTAGAGTGGTTTGTCTCCGGGGAAGCATGACATGGCTGGGCGGCCCAGCAGAGCTGCCTCAACGGTCATGGTTCCCCCAGAGCCTATGAAAATGGTCGAGTAGTAGAGGAGGCTTGTCGAGTCGACAATATGATCAACGACCCGGACCCTTTTTCCAAACTTTTGCCTGAGGACCGGTGCTTGTCGACCGTATCTTGTCGAAATGACAACCTGCGTGTCCAGTTTGAGCTTCAGGATTTCTTCAGCGACTGGGCCGATGACCGGTGCCTCGTCGCTCGCCTTTCCTTCGAGGTACGAGGCGTACGATTCCTCAGTACGTAACACGATGATCGGTTTGTCTCTCGTCAGCGAGAGCTGTCGCAGAACTGCTGGATTGGGTTTGTGTCGTTTCAACCAAGCGGCGGCGTCCAGTGCCCTGTACGCCACGATACCGTCAGGCCGAGCTCCCAATGAGAGCCATACATGTCTCTGGATTATCCAAGGCGAGCAGACATATCGGGAGAGGGGAATACTGAGGCGAGCGACCTGCCAGGAGTGTGGAGAGTCGTTCACTGAAACGTGGGGGACGCCTAGGCCGAAAGCGACCCTAGCTGCCTCTGGAGATGAGAATGAGATTGCTGAATCTGGGTGCCAACTCTCGATCAGTTGAGCCAGCCGCACGACTCTACGTCCGCTTGCCAACAGCTTGCCGTAACGTGTTGCGCCACCATGGTGTCCAACGACATGGTATCTTAATTTTTTCAGTTCTAATGCTTCTTCGGCTTCTCGATAGGTCCGAGTTGTCAGTAGCAGTTCATGCCCGTCTCGGGAGAAATCTCGGTAGAGTGGCTCGAAGAAGAGCGCATGCTTCGGGGTTAGAATGTCAATCCAGATTTTCATCTAGGAGATCCCAGATCAAATTCTGTAAGACATGATGGGTAGATAAGAGATAGAAGATCTCTAAGATCAGACATCAGAGCAAGGCTCCAATATTCACAGTCAGCGCTGACGGAAGTTGCGCCTAACGCAGGCAACCTTGTCGGTCAGTAGATCGAAATCTTTCAACAGAGTAGATGCAATCGGTTAAGCAGAGCCCGAACGATCCGAGGGTCCCTGCCAGAATTGTTGAGACCACCTGATCGTATCTATGGAAGAAAATCATTCCGTTGCTATCATTGGGGACAACCCCGAGGCGCTTCTCCTCTCCGTCCTCTATGCTGAGGCTGGCATTCCCAACTATCTTGTAGGACCCTTCGGGGACGACGGCAGAACACACACCAACCGACCGGGTATCGAAGAGGCTCTCTGGCTGCTCGGAATCCTCACAAAGACGGGAAAGATCAGCCTTACTCCAGACTATCGCCAACTACCTCTCTCCCAAGTCCGGACCTTGGTCCTGGCCACGCACGCTTCAACACCGGACCACACTAACACACTCGAGATGACCGCTCGGAACATTGCGCCCGGACTTGCGTCAGGCACGACCGTTGCCTTCGTGGGTCTCTGCAGGCCCCACTACACATCCTCCGTCCTCAAGACAACTGTGGAAAAGCACGGAGGGCTAAAGGTGGGGACGGACCTGAACTTCTACTACCTCCCGCTCTTCTGGTCTGGAGAGAGGATTCAAGAGTTCAGGGAGAAGCCCAAAGTGCTGGCAGGGTTTGAGGGTGCCCTCTCGAACAGATTCCAAGAGGAACTTCTGCGAGTCTTTCCGACGCTTAGTCTAGCTTCCAGTGTGGAGTTGGCAGAAGCAGCTGGTCTCTTCTCAGCCGTTAGTCGAGAAGTGGCGAGAGCGCTTGGACTGGAACTTGCCAAACTGTCGGAAAGACACGGAATCAACTATGACGATGTACTTGACCTGTGGAGGGACACGCGCCTTGCACTCGCTGGTGGTTCTAACCCGATTCCGGGAAGAGAGTCGATCGGGACAGGGATTGCGCTCTCGAGCTCGCATCGAAGGGACGGTCCGAGACTCGCACGTGCTGCTCACGCTGTAAATGTAGAATATCAGACGCAGATTGTGGATATGGTGCGTAGAGCGTTGAGCCGCTGCGGATATCCCTTCAGGCGATCGAAGGTCGCGATTCTGGGAACCGATGGACTGCTCAAGAAGTCTTGGTCTAAAGCTGAGTCGCCGCCAATAATCGAATCACTCCGCAAAAGAGGCGCGCGAGTATCGTTGTACCCTGGCGAGGATGGATCGCAGCCTTGGGTACAGATGGTTGGAGATCGCGCCAAGGTGGAGAATAGTCTCCTCAGGGCGGTGGCCAAGGCTAACTGCACCGTGGTAGCGCTTCCAAAATCGTGTGCCTTGGAGCTTGATGCGGACCAGCTAGCGACGGAGATGAATCGTCCGGGGGCGATATGTGATCTGACTAGAGTTCTGGAAGCTTCAAATGTTGAGAGGGCCGGCCTCTTCTATACGACAATAGGAAGAGGCACCCTCGACACATGAAACGAGTTGCCATCGGCGTCATAGGCACAGGCTTCTGGGGCGAGAATCAGGTTCGGGTCCTTCGTCAGAGCCGAATGGCTGATCTCGTAGCGATCTGCGACACGAACGAAAAACGAGCCAGAGAGATCGGGACAAAGTACGGCGTCCCATGGCATACTGACGTGGACAAATTTCTTCGAGTGCCCGGCCTAGAGGCTGTCACTGTTTGCACGCCCACACAGACTCACTTGAAGGTCGGCTTGCTAGCGATCGAATCAGGTAAGAATCTTCTCGTAGAAAAACCAATGACTGGTGAAGAGCGGGCCGCTGACAGACTCGTGAACTCGGCGCGAAAAGCGAACGTAAAACTCCTTGTCGGATTCATCGAACGATTCAACCCTGGCGTAAGAGCTGTAAAGAAAATGTTGATGCAGAAGATAGTGGGCAATGTCATCATCGCAACAGGTCGGCGAGTTGCCAGATGGCCGCTACGGATCGGAGACGTAGGCGTTGTCAAAGACACAGCCATACATGACATCGATGCCATGCGCTATTTGTTCGGGAAGGAGGTCTTGGCGGTTTTTGCGCAGACGGGTTCGCTTAGAAGACGCTCATACGAGGACTATGCTGAGATGATGCTACGCTTCGATGGCGGAACCACGGGTTTCATAGATGCGAACTGGTTGACACCCCGCAAGGTCCGAACGTTAATAATTACAGGCAGTGAGGCGACCATAAACCTAGACTACATCACCCAAGAGATCACTCTGGAGAACTCGAAGCAGTTGGTCAAGCCCTACACTCCGTGGGCTGAGCCTCTGAAGCTGGAACTCGATAGCTTCGTCACAACTATCATTCAAGACACAGTGGGCTCTCCCTCCGGCGACGACGCCCTTCGAGCGATACGTGTCTGCGACGCTGCATTAAGATCAGGCAAATCGAAAACCCTTGTGACCCTCAGCGGAAGCTGAGTAGGTCCCGCCAGTAAGTCGTCATCAACTTTATCCCGCGAAGCCTTTCCAACAAGGCTGACAAGTGTTGAAGCGACGGCTCATGGACATCCTCGCCTGCCCGATTGACAAACACTATCCGCTCGAACTTCACGTATTCGAAGAGAAAGAAGAGATCACTGAAGGCTTGCTCGTGTGCTCAAAATGCGATAGATGGTATCCAATTTCCGACGAGATCCCCCAAATGCTACCAGACGATCTGAGGGACTCAAAGGAAGACCTCGAATGGCTGAACAGATGGAAGCAGCGGGTTCCAACAGGAGTTCTGGCACACGGGAAACCCTTCCGTCTAGAACAATAGCCTCGGGAACGGGGTTCGCGTCTGACTCTGTCCCGAGCCCTGCAGCGAGTTAACGAAATCAGTTTTGCACAGCGAACTAGGGCTTAACCGGGTTTCTCTTCGAGAGCCCGAGAAAGCGTCCTCCTAGCGAGAGTCGGAGATGATTTTTCTGGTAAAATGCCTCCGGGCCTGAAGGCAAGAATCCATAGCAACAGAGCCGCGAATATGAGGTACCTTATCCAGTTGACGTCGATCGGCAAGTCGGAGGGAAGCGCGTTTTGCACCTGTGTAATCCCACTCGAGAGGAAACTAAACCAAAGCGCTCCCGTTGCGACTCCAAAGTTGTTTCCTGACCCTCCAATGATGACCATAACCCAGATGTAAAAGGTCCATGTTATCCGGTCCCAAGTTCCTGGACCGATCGATGCCACCTGGAATGTGAGAAGGGCTCCTGCCATTCCGCTAATTGCAGAAGCGATAATGATTACGTTTCTTCTGATAGCCACATCATTCTTCCCTAGTGCTCTTGTAGCTGTTTCGTTATCGCGCACGGCTCGAAGAGTTCTCCCTATCGGTGAGCGTGCAACTCTTTCGGAGTACACGTAGACGAATATCGCGAAGACTGTGAGAAAACCGAGTATAGTGACGTCTCTCACCCCGATGCCGTTTCCCGCCCACCTGAAGAAATCGGGAACCGAGATTCCTTGGGTTCCTCCGATAAGAGGGTAATAGGCGCCTAGAAAAATCTGGAAGAATTGCGCAGACGCCAAGAGAAGCATACCCAAATAATCTTCTCTGAGACGAATCGCGGGGTAGGATACGAGGAACCCCAGAAACCCTCCAATCGCCGCCGCAAGAATGGTCCCGAGGAGTATCAACTCAACCGAGAGAACTGGATTCTTAGCCAGCGATGCGTTGACTTGGTTAATGACCGTCACAATGTAAGCGTTATAGTTTCCGTGCACGTTCACTCCAAGTATCATGACGGCTAGGAGGCCAGAGACTGCCGCGCTTATGGCCGCACCACCTGCCATGAACATCACTTTTCCAAAGTTTGGAATCCCAGTGTATCCCGCCTCGAGATTCAGGCTCAAGCTAACAGCTAGAAAAAGCATGTAGGCGTTACCGAGATCAACTGCAAATTTCACTAAGTCGATGCCAAAAATGATAATCGATGGAACTGCGATCATCGAGATATCCCCGAGTGATGATCTGTCATGATGACTGCCAACGTCACTCAAATAGGGAAGCGAGACCGCGAGGCAACAAGAGCAGGGTTATTATCATAATTAGAAGCGGAATCCCCTTCTGGTAATCTAAGACCCAAGAGCCCAAGAGAGCTATTCCTCCACCCGTCAGCAAGTTTTCGCCAATTCCAATAATTACGCCTCCAATAGTTGCGCCGTAAATGCTGGAAAGTCCCCCGAGGATGCTCGCGGCAAAGATCTCAACTATGAGACCTGACCCCGTGGCCACCCCTCCCCCGGAGTATAGCGTATAATATGCGCCAGACATTGCCGCAAACCCTCCCGCTAGGAACCATGCAAACACGTACACTTTCTCAACGTTTATTCCGAGGATCCTAGCGAGGCTGGGGTTCTCAACAGATGCCCGCATCGCCACCCCGAACTTTGTGCGGGACAGTAGAAGGAACAGCCCGAGAGTTATGAGCCCTAGAGAGGCTGGTGCTATGTAGAGCAGGCCCTGTTCTCCGAACAAACGGAAGTCGGCGAGTATCTGGTAGAAAGAGAGGCTGTCGGTCATGTTAAAACCGTACCGAAGATAGTCGGCGTAGATTCCGAAAATACCAATGAAACCGATATCAATCGCCAATGTGGCGATCATCAAAGAAACCAGCGACGAGCCTCTCCTTGCAAGAGGTCGAAGAATGCCGAGATACATCAAAACGGAACTCACGCCACCGATACCAAATGCTATCGGCGTAGTCATGTACGGGCTGAAATCAGAGAAACGGTTCATGGAGTACGATGTATACAGCCCTATGGTCACAAAGGACCCGTATGCGAAGTTAGGCACTTTTGTCGTTATGTAAGTGAGAGTAAGACCGGTAGCCATCAAACCGAAGAGGGACCCGAAGATGATCGAGCTTGTCAGATACGGCCAGACCATGGTTATCGGCTCTCAGAACGTGTCTCGAAGCCGAATATAGTTTATATGGTCAATTGCTGATACTCGATTCGAAATTGCAAACTCAACCACAATCGCAAACGAAACCCAGTGCCAGGACTGTGTCGCTTGCCATCGCAATAATCCTGCTGATTGTTGGAGTAGGTGCCGGGGCTGGAGCGACGTACCTCGTAACCCATCTCGGACCCGCAGCTCCGACGGTCAACGGTTTCTGCGAGTTGCCCATCGTGACGAATCCCTCTACGTGCTTCAAACTCTGCTCTTCGGGCCAGACGATAACCATTGGGATGCTTCTCGATCTTTCAAAGACACTATCCGACCAAGGAACCAGGGCGAAAGACGTCTCTGTTCTTGCGATGAACGACATCAATTCCCTTCTATCCGGAGGCGGCTGCAACGTTAAATTTGCCACGGCAATTGACGACTACCAACTTGACAACAACCTTGCTCTCCAAGACTTGAAAGCCCTGGCCGCGTCCGGTGTCCAAGTTGTCGTCGGACCATTAAACAGCGGAACGGCCCAGTACATATTATCTTACGCAGGCTCAAACCACATTGTTCTCATGAGCCCCTCGTCCACCTCGCCAGCACTTGCCGTTTCGAATGACTATCTGTATCGAACCGTGCCCAACGATGCAGCGCAAGGCCTTGCGGACGCAAGAATGCTGGTCGACAGGGGAGCCACCGACGCCATAATTGTTCAGAGGAAAGATACCTACGGGGACGGGCTGGCGAACGCGACGCGAGACAGATTCGTAGCTCTAGGCGGACACGTCGAGCCAATAATTCGGTATGACGCTTCAGCCGCTGACGCAGGCACCTTAGATTGGACGGCGACGCTCACGACTCTGAACACTGAATTCAACAACGCGGTAACCGCCGGGTACACCGTAGATAAGATCGCAATAGATGTGATTGCATTCGAGGAGTTCAGCGCTATGGTCATAAAGGCTCAGAGCAGTTTCTCAAGCGGCTCTGCACACAACTTCCCATGGTCGACACTCCCATGGTTCGGTACAGACGGAGAGGCAGATAACGGCAAAATCATCACCCCAGCATCCACTGGCACATTGGTTGCCCAAGTAAAGATTGTTTCAACCCTATTTTCGACGTCTGACAACGCCAAGAGCACTGCTCTATCTTCATCGTTCATAAGCAAGTATCCAAGCACGACTTGCGACTCGTATTGCCTTGGCGCCTACGATGATTTATGGCTCGGAGCCATATCAACAATTCTAGTCGGATCATACAATGGCACCGCAATTCAAGAGTACCTCGAAAACTACATCGCGACGTCCAATGGCAGCCTGTATGGTGTCACAGGGCCCTTGTCGTTTCAAACAACCGGTGACCGACTTCCTACATCCTACCAAATCTGGAAAGTAGTCCTTCAATCGGGCACAGCCACTTGGGTCCAAGCAGGCTCATGGGACAACGGTTCAGACAGCATAACTTGGACAAGCGTACCATAACACAAGACTCAACTGCAACCCCTCCCTTTTCTTTTCCCAGTCTTCCATGCCCCAAACCATTCTCTCTGTCAGAGCCGTAACTAAATCGTTCGGAAATCTGCTGGCTCTAGACGCGATCTCGATAGATGTCGAAGAACGTAAGGTGAGCATTCTTGTGGGACCAAATGGCTCGGGAAAGACGACGCTCATCAACGTAATCAGCGGACTCTACGAGCCAGACACCGGAAAGGTCATCTATCAAGGCAAAGATGTCAGCGGGCTTCCCCCTTACAAACTGTACAGCATGGGAGTTGCGAGAACATTCCAGATTCCCGCGCTTTTCTGGAGACTTACAGTGCTTGAGAATCTGTTGGTCGCCGAAAAAGGGAACCCGGGGGAAAGCTTCTTGAAAGCTTTCGACATCGTCGGGCTGAAATCTTGGCAGAACTTTTTCCGACCTTGGCGCGACACGTCTTCGGGATGGATGCTGATTAGAGGATTGAAATCGGTGAAAGCAAAGTTTCGAGTCAAGAAACCGGCCAAGATGCTTGATCCGAGGAGAATAGCCAGCTTTGCAATTTATTTCCTCGGGGCGAGCATGAAGCCATGGATTGACTTTTTCACTCCCGCGTGGGAGGATCGCGAGAAACATGCCACTAGAAAGGCAGCTAGGATTCTGAGGCTTCTTGGATTATCCAGAGTCTGGAATCAACCCGCCTACTCGCTTAGCGGAGGCCAGATGAAGCTGGTGGAAATCGGTCGAGCCCTCATGACCGACGCCAAGCTCCTGCTTCTTGACGAACCAGTGTCTGGAGTAAATCCAACCCTCGCACACGAAATTTTCGCACGAATACTGAGACTACGGGACGAATTAGGCCTTACATTCTTCATAGTGGAGCACAGGCTCGATATCGCCCTGAAATACGTCGATCATATGTTCGCAATGTCGCTAGGACGAGTTATTGCCTCAGGTTCGCCCGATGTGGTCTTGAACGATCAGAGAGTGATTGAATCTTACTTAGGTGGTTAGACTGCTTACCGTCGAGAAGGTTTCTTCTGGTTACGGAAGCTTGCAAGTACTCAATGAGGTTTCCCTCAGAGCCGAACCAAATCGTATCACGGTTATTGTGGGTCCGAATGGTTCAGGAAAGAGCACTCTTCTCAAGACCATAGCGGGACTCACTAGCCTCTATCAAGGACAGGTCACTCTAGACGGAAAAGTAATTTCGAATCTCCCCCCTCACGAAATTGCACGTCTCGGAGTAGCTTACCTCCCGCAGACCGAGAGCACATTCACCAAATTGACCGTAGCGGAGAATTTCAAGATGGCCGGATACACGGTAGACATGAAGGACTTCCAAGAGAGAAAGGCAAGCGCCCTCAAGATCTTCCCTAAACTAACTGCGTACATGAATACGAGAGTGGCAAATCTCAGCGGGGGAGAGAGACAGATGGTAGCAATGAGCATGGCATTGCTGAGAAAGCCAAACACGATAATGTTTGACGAGCCAACAGCGAACCTTGCTCCTGTGATAGCGACTCAGGTATTAGACACCATCGTCTACCTCTCCCAAAATACAGGGATCACGATCATACTCGTCGAACAAAACGCGACGCGGGCTCTACAAATTGGGCATTACGCTTACCTGCTAGTAAACGGCAGTACCGTCTTCGAGGGTACAACCAAAGCGTTGCTTGAGCACAAGGAACTTGGAAGACTCTACTTGGGTCTTACGAGCTTCTCAAACCCCTGACTCTTCTTCTCTCGTTCGAGTCCGAATTACCGGTGGACTTTCTAGGTTAGGCTGGAGACCCTATCCTTCATGGGATCTCATTCGAGATTCACAGGTTGAAGTAGGCCTACGTGCATCTGCCGGGCAAGGTTGAGCGACAAACCGGAAGAGAATCTCCGTCGACGAGAGGAAAGGTACGACCGAGAGCGTCGAATGCGCGTCCAAGTTGGCGAAGACAAGGAGACTCTGGAGGAAGTCTTCGACGGAAGAACTCTGACTACAGTTATGCATCTACTGAACAGGGGGAGGCTCCGAGAGCTTCAGGGTACTGTAAAGTCCGGAAAGGAGAGCCGGATTTACCGTGGGATCGACATGAAAGGGGGAGATGTTGCTGTAAAGATCTATCTTACAAGCTCGGCGATATTCAGGCAGGGGCGTCTCAAGTACATACGAGGCGATCCCAGATTCAAGGATATCCCGCACGACACGCGGTCGCTCATCGATCAGTGGGCCTCCAAAGAGTTCAAGAACCTGCAACTGGCAAAAGAGGCCGGACTCGCCGTTCCGACGCCTATCTACGTAGAGAAGAACGTGCTCCTGATGGAGTTCATAGGCAAGAACGGGGTCCCGGCACCCCACCTTCGCGAAGTCCCGCTTCAAGCAGCATCCTCATGGTACGACAAGATCGTAGAGATGGTGAAGGATCTGTACCATAAGGCCAAGCTCGTCCATGGAGACCTTAGCGAGTACAACATCCTGGTCCCGAACGGGTACCCGATGTTGATAGACTTCGCCCAGGCTGTGACTATCGAGCATCCGGAGGCTAGGGAGTTTTTGAGGAGGGATATAGACAACTTGAACAATTACTTCAAGGGCCTAAATGTGAGGACGAGATCGTTCGAACGGATGTTCAAGGTGGAAGAATGATCCACGAGACCCGAGTTAATGCAATGATCCCACGTGAAAGGGTGGGGGTACTTATTGGTCCGAAGGGTTCAGTCAAGTCGACCATTGAGCAGAAGCTGTTTGTTGACCTCGACATCGACAGCGATACAGGATGTGTCTACATCGGGGTGAAAACTAGTTCGCCGGACCCGTCGAGTGCGCTCAGAGCCAAGGATCTCGTCCTGGCAATCGGCCGAGGCTTCTCTCCTTCGCGCGCTTTCTCATTGTTCAATGACGACTATTCATTCGATATTGTTGATCTTCACGATTACTTTGGCAAGAACGAGGCTGAGATTCGAAGGGTGGACGGGCGAATAATCGGCCGGGAGGGTAAGGCGCGGCGGAATCTGGAAGAGTTGACGGGGACTCTGATATCGGTTAGTGGACACACAGTCTCGATTATCGGAACGTTTGAGTCGGTTTCGATGGCGAAGGATGCGTTGGAAAAGTTGATCGAGGGTCGACAGCATGGGACCGTTTATAAGTTCCTGAGAAAGAAGAGGGGGCAGGTCAAGAAGGAGAAAGCTCTAGGGCTGTGGGAAGGGTCAGTCACACAACTAGCGAAAAAGTCGTAGGCTGGGTCAGCACGGATTAGAGACGATGACCGTTGCTGAAGTCTTCCAGGAGATCAGCGCGGCTGACTTCTTCTACCGCAACCGAGACATCGCCGGATTCACAAGCCCCTCACGATCCATCTATTCCACGATAAGAGAACTCGTCGAAAACTCTCTTGATGCGTGCGAGACCGGAGGGATTCCGCCCGACATTTACGTCCGACTCTCGCACGAATCAGGACCCCTGGACGGTCCAGGGACCTACGTTCTGAGGATAGAGGACAATGGGATAGGGGTGCCTGGCGATATCATACCCTCCGCCTTCGGCCAGGTTCTCTACGGTTCCAAGTACAAGCTCCGCCAGACACGCGGGACTTTCGGGCTCGGGGGAAAAATGGCGCTCCTGTATGGGCAGATAACTACCCACGGGGAGGCTCAGATCAGCTCCAGCACGAATCCTAAGCAGAGAATAACCGATATCGGTCTGAGGACCGACATCCAGCACAACAAGCCGATTGTCCTGAAAAAGAAGACCAGAACGAATAGCTCTCACTGGAAGGGGACGGTCATCGAGTTCAAGACAGAGGCCGACTATTCCAGAGCAATGCCGAGGATACTAGAATACTTCAAGCAGACAGCCATCATCGTCCCTTACGCTAACCTCACCTTTGTCGATCCTCGCGGGCGATTGTACCACTTCACGAGAGGGACCACCGTGGTGCCACCTGCACCCACCGAGACTCTGCCACACCCTCATGGAGTTGATGTCGAGACCATTCAACGTATGCTGAGGCTAACGAATGCAAAGACTCTCCAAGAGTTCTTGCGCAAGAACTTCCAGAGAATCGGCGAGACTACGGCACGCAAGTTTCTCCTGTACGCGAAGCTCGGGTCCAAGAAGAGCCCCAGCAAACTGACCTCAGCAGACATTGTTACGTTGGCCAGCGCGATGAAGAACTATGAAGATTTTGTCTCTCCTGATCCAACAAGCCTCTCCCCCCTGGGCGCGGAACTACTCGCCACCGGGATCAAAAAGGAGCTGGGAATAAGTGACGAGGATGTACAGAATGGATCCGCATTCGTTGCAACTCTTCAGCGAAAGCCTGCCACATACTCGGGTTTCCCGTTCATCATCGAGGTCGGAATCGCTAGTGGCAAGCAGATTGAGACGCAGGGGAAGATACTGCTGTTCCGGTTTGCGAACAAGATTCCCTTACTTTTCGACGAGGCTAGTGATGTTTCTTGGAAGGTGGTTGACCAGATAGACTGGCGCGGCTACAGAGTCATCCCGGGCGAGACTCCTCTCGCCGTTTTCGTTCATGTGTGCAGTACTAAGATTCCGTACAAGACTGTTGGGAAGGAGTTCATCGCTGACCGTCCCGAGGTCGAGCATGAGATTCTCAACGCGATAAGGGAGGCTTCAAGGAACCTCAGAATCTATCTGTCGCGAAGGGAGCATCTTGCCCAAGAGAAGAAGAGGGTTGACGTTTTCGAGAAGTATCTTCCGAAAGTGGCCCAGTTCTCGACGAAGCTGTCGAAGGCTAAGAAGGAGCCCGACATTAAGCCACTGCTCAAGGGTCTGATAAAATATGGCGCCGAAGAAAACGAAGAAGGAAAGGAAGGGTCCGAGTAAAGGGGTCATCAAGGAGAGGAAGCAGCACGTCCTCTCCTCCCTAGAACACCTAGGAGGCCAAGTGTACGACCAGCTCGCGAAGAAAGAGTTTCCAACAGTCAAGATGCCTAGCAGGTCTATCGCGAACATAATCTACGATGACAAGACGCGCCAGTATATTCTCGGAAAGAGGAATGTGAAGAGGAGCGCGCGTAATGTCCGACATATCCGACCGTTTACGCAGCTTCTCTGGACCGCGCTGTTCACTGATGAGCTGACTGCGCAGAACAAGACCAGTACGCTACGGGACGTCTTCTACTCTGCCCAGGCGTATGAGATGGACTTTCAGGATCAGCAGGAGAGCGACAATCTCATCACTGATCTCGAGACTGTCACAGGGTTTTCGAGAGAAGACTTCAACGTGTTTCCTGAAGAGCGGAGTGCGATCTTCGGGGATTTGACGGTCGAGTATACGGTGCCGGGATATGAGGGCCGGACGCTCAATCTATCCTCTCACCCGGACGGGGTGATGATCGGCCCCGCTCTCACAACCTCAGAATTTGTCCGGCCGGACAAGAAGAAAGTGGACAAGGTCATAGCTATAGAGAAGGGCGGTCTGTTTACGAGGTTTATTGAAGAGCGGGTCCACCAGCGGTTCAAAGCAGTCCTAATCCACACGGCCGGCCAAGCTCCCAGGGCGACGCGCTTTCTGCTTAGGCGCCTAAACCAAGAACTGGATCTTCCAGTGTACATTTTCACTGACGGAGATCCATGGGGAATGCACATTGCCATGGTCATTATCTCCGGGTCGGCGAACGCGGCGCATCTGAGAGAGCTGAATACTCCGGACGCGATCTGGGGCGGAGTCTGGGCTACGGACATCGTGGACTACAAACTGCCGAGCGACCCGTTAACCGACTTGGATGTTAAACGGCTGAACGAGCTGGAAAAGGACCCTAGATATGCTGGGGGTCTCTGGCAGAGAGAGATCGATACCTTCAGAAAGGTCCGGAAAAAGTCGGAGCAAGAAGCATTCAGCAGATACGGGCTGACGTACATTGTAGACGAGTACTTGCCGAAGAAGCTGAAGCTCAAATCGAACTAGCCACTCCCGGTTGGCTAGTCAGAACTTTGGAGTTCGAGTGTTACAATCGCCTTACCTTTCTGACTTAATAGGCCCCTTCTGAATATTGAACGAACCATTCCTAGATGGTTGACAATGGCGAAAGAGGTCCGAGTCTTCTTGAATCTGTTCGTTGAGTCAAAGGAACTCGAAGGGGTAACTCAGAGCCTGGTTAAGCTTCCAGAGGTGACAGACGTGTACGAAGTAACAGGTGAGTACGACATAGTCTGTATGCTCAAGGTCGAGAATATTCTCGCATTTCGCACCGTCCTCAAGGACAAGGTTCTCAAGATCAACGGCGTCAAAAGCACCGTCTCATCAGTCGTCCTCTACGAGCACAAGCGCGAAGGAAAGACAGTCTCGGAATAGCGTATGGTGGGATTACCTTCTCTTGGTTTGTTTCTTGAACTGGAGCCAGGTAAGATACAGGTAGGAAAACCAGAGAACCAGTCCATACAGCCCGACAGCGATCAGGTTCACGGTAAACAGAATCAAGCTTGGCTCCAGCAAAAGCAGGCTGTAGCCGACGAGCCAGAAGGCTTCCGCCTTTCCAAAAATAGTCGTTGCCTGCTCCGGCCGAAGAGTCAACGTAAGAGCGGTCCCGTAATAGTATAGAGCTGAAATGACCAGGGAGAAGATTACTGAAACAATTATCGCGAGGGTAAACTGAAAGAGTATCGAGTTGATCTCGCCCGAGCGCGGATAGAGGAAGAATAGCAGAAAGGTGAAGATCGCGACACTAGTTCCAGCTAGCGTGATGTTGCGGTTAACGTTAGAGTTTGCAATATCCAGACTCATGATCTAACGCCCAGATTGATTTCTCGAATATAGACGGCGATAAGGCGTTTACTTAAGCCCAAATAGAAACACGGGCATTCTGGGTGTAAGAAAACCTAAATAACGTCACAGGCGATAGCACATCACGGATGGATTAGAATGGGTGAGGTTCTTCCAGGCTCACCTCAACCGATCTAGACCTTTTTCCGATCACCCTCTCGGACGGATATTCCAATGAGCAGCAAGGATCTCGGCATTACTGTAAAGAAGGCTGACGATCTCTCCGAATGGTACACCCAAGTCGTTACCAAGGCTCAGCTGGCCGACTATTCCAGCGCCAAAGGATTCATGGTGCTAATGCCCTACGGGTTCTCCATCTGGGAGAGCATCAAGGAACACTTTGACCGAAAGATCAAGGAGATAGGACACCGGAATGCCTACTTTCCCCTACTCATACCCGAAAGGTTACTCAAGAGAGAAGCGGAGCACTTCGAGGGCTTCACACCCGAGGTCTTCTGGGTCACCCATTCCGGGAATAACGAGCTCGGCGAGCGGCTCGCCATCAGGCCGACCTCTGAGACAATAATCAACGAGTCGTACAGCAGGTGGGTGAAGAGCTGGCGGGACCTACCCGTCCTCATCAACGTCTGGAACTCGGTCTTGCGCGCTGAGATCACTTCGACCAAGCCCTTCATCCGGACAACAGAGTTCCTCTGGCAGGAAGGCCACACCGTGCACGGAACTGAGGAGGAAGCCGAAAGCGAGGTCATGACAATCCTTGAGATTTACAGACGACTCGTCGAAGACCAAGTCGCCATACCCGTCCTCGTGGGTAAGAAGACTGAGAAGGAGAAGTTCAAGGGCGCGGTCTACACCACCACCCTCGAGGCAATGATGCCGGACGGGAAGGCGATCCAGATGGGGACCTCCCACCATCTGGGACAGAACTTCTCCAAGCCCTTCGAGATCAAGTTCCTAGGCAAAGACGAGAAGGAACATTTCGCATGGACCACCTCCTGGGGAATCTCCTGGAGGCTGATAGGCGCGATGATCATGGCCCACGGAGACGACAAGGGACTAGTCCTCCCTCCCAGGATAGCACCGATACAAGTCGTGTTCGTCCCGATTCACTACAAGGAGTCCGACAAAGAAACCATCCTACAGACGGCTCATCATATCGCCGACGGTCTGGGGAAGCATTCGATCCGAACATTCATCGACGATCGGGAACAGTACACTCCCGGCTGGAAATATCACGAATGGGAAATGAAAGGCGTACCCCTCAGAGTCGAGATAGGCCCCCGAGACATGCAGGCGAAACAGATCACTATTGTGAGACGGGATATTGGAAAGAAGACAGCCGTACCTCAATCAGACGCTGTCGCTGAGGTCGTGAATATTCTGGAGGAGATTCAGCAATCGCTCCTGCAGAGAGCAAGAGACACTCAGGACAAGCTTACGACCACTGCCACCGACATGAAGGGACTCACTCACGCAATAGAAGCTACGGGCGGATTCGTCAGGGCCTTCCTATCGGAGAACAATGATTGCGAAGACAAGATCCAGCAAGAGACCGGAGCGACGGTTCGAATAGTGCCCTTCAAAGAGTCCGCGAAAGGAAAATGTGTGTTTTGCGGTTCCCCGAATTCGAGAGAAGTCTATTTCGCGAGATCATACTGACATCTTCGATGTCTTGACGTGATTGTAGACCCAGGCCGCACGCCGGAACAACTCCGTTCTCGATATTTGGAACTTGGAAAGCCCGCTTTTTCGAGAGGCTAACGAAGCGAAGCCTGAGCCCACAGATGAAGCCCACACCGGGTCCTTCGTCGAAAGGTAAGTCGTCAACCAAGACCCTGCAAATACGTCTCCAGCTCCGGTCGGATCCCGTATTTCACGGTCGGGAAAGGCCGGAACGAAGTGCATGTCGCCCGATTGGGCACCCAACCATGAACCATGCCTCCCCATAGTGATTATCGCATAATCAGCTTTGAGGGCGAGAAATCGATCCAGGATGCTTTCTGGGTCCCGACATCCTGTCTGCCTCCTGGCCTCTCCGATTGAGGCTTGAACCATGTTGCAATGCGAAAGTATTTCGTCAAGATTCCTATGGGCCTCACGAATTATCCCAGAACCGGATGTTGTACGTATGAATCCCTGAATGTCCAATGACAAGAACTTGCAATGATTTCGAAGAGCCTTGACGACAGAATCGGAAACTTCATTGAAGACCGGCCCAAGATGGACCCCTTCGACGACTGTTTGTCTCCGCGGTGCTGCTACTGGATAGCCAGCAGCAAGCAGCCGAAGCTTTCTTTGGCCGTTGAGGTTGGTTATCTGGAAGCGAGTGGACTTCCCCGCGGTCCTATTCAATTGCCCGGTATCGATATGTTGAGACTCTAAACGCCTCAGGATAGCCTGGGGATAATCCTCCCCAATATTGCCAAGGATTCCAACCTTTCCCCCCAAATGCGCCGCGGGGCAAGCAGCGAAGAGGGCGCTTCCTCCCGGCTTTGCCGTGACTCTTCCATGGTCTATCAGTTCATCGATGGTTGGGTTGCCGACCACCATCATCGTGATAGGCCTCAAAGGTCTGGGTTCCGTTCGGCCCGGGAAGAGGTTAATTACTAAAGCCCACGCTAGGTGATCGAAGAAAGCGATGCCAAAGAAGAGAAGATCCCGAGGACGTAGCAAAGGCGGAAAAGGGCGGAGCGAGCTAGTTCAGTGCTCAAACTGTGGGATGCTTTCGCCCAGGGACAAAATGAAGCGTGTTACCTCGTGGGTCTCCCTCGTCGAACCGAGTCTGGCCAAGGAATTACGCGCGCGCGGTGCCTATATTGCCCGTCAGCGGGTGATGAAGAACCTCTGCGTCTCCTGCGCTGTCCACTTCGGAGTCTCGAAGGTTCGTTCTGCGGCCGAAAGACGCATGTAGGAATCTACTGAGCTTTCGACAGGATTCTAGAAGCTCTGTATACCCGTGTAACCACCGTAATCGAGGAAAGAACAGCTACCAGAAGAACTCCTCCCGCCAAAATTGCTTGGGACACAGGCCAGAACAATGTGGCTAAGATAAGGATCAGCAGTCTTTCGGGCCGTTCTGCGATTCCCATTCCCTTCAGCGTAATGCCCTCAACGCCCACGCGCGCTCTGACATAACTTACCATTAGGGCTGCGGAGAGAGCCCATATCCCTATCCAGGGTTGTATGAGTGATCCAGCAATTAGCCCCGAGTAGAGAGCAATCTCACCAAGCCGGTCGAGGACGCTGTCCAAGACTCCACCGAATCTGGAAACGCTAGCGTATTTTCGTGCCATAGCTCCGTCCACGGCATCGAAGAAGCTTCCGACCAGCAGGACCAGTATCGCCGCGCCCCACTCCAAGCCGGACAGCCCTCCCCAGTAAAACGTCGAAGCGAAGATCGAGAGCAAGAAGCCGATAACCGTCAGAGAGTTGGGAGAAAGGCCAGCTCGATGGAAGAGCCTGGACGAGGATTGAAAGAAGCCCTCCACGAGGAACTGTATCCGGGACAGCATAACGATTTCATGCGCCAATCATCCAGTTTTTCTGGGTTATCCTCCATCTCGCGAAACTTTCTATTAGAGCACCGAACCGAAAAGCCGAGGCTAAAGCTTGGGCAAAGTCGGCAAGGGCATCAAATGCTCCGTCGGCGGCTGCGGAGAAGACGCCATTCGCTCAGTTTCGGCTGAAGACGCGTCACGAGCCGGACTGAAAGTAACAGCGACGACCGGTAGGAGCTATCTCTGCAAGAATCACTACAAGGAGATGAAGAAGAAGATGAAGAAGGACAGACAGGTCGAGAGGTGGAGGATGAAGCCTTGAGACTGCTCCTGATACACGCTGACAAGTTCGAGT
The DNA here is from genome assembly GCA_001915065.1 of archaeon 13_2_20CM_2_53_6. GTDB lineage: Archaea > Thermoproteota > Bathyarchaeia > 40CM-2-53-6 > 40CM-2-53-6 > 40CM-2-53-6. The sequence continues at coordinate 25,482 of MNDT01000039.1, forward strand.
ACGAGACCAAAGAGAAAGCCGTCAAAGAACCTGAGCCTCTCTCCGATCATGGAAAGAAAGGGGGACTCCAGGACGGGCTGGTTGTGTTCTCGACCGTCGAGAAAACCGATGAGGAGTCTCCGGAAAATACTGTTGCAAACGCTGCCGAGTCGATAGAGGAAGTTCTGGGCTGGCTCAAGACCAAGCGCGTCATGATCTACCCCTACGCCCACCTCTCAACAAGCCTGGCGAGCCGGGACCCGGCCATCAAGATCCTCAAGGCTCTAGAGCAGAAGCTTGCGGACAACGGGTACGAGGTCAGCAGAAGCCCATTTGGCTGGTACAAGGGCTTCACGATAACAGCAAAGGGCCACCCTCTCTCCGAGCTGTCTCGTACAATCACTTCTAAACAGGCAAAGCAGGTCGCCGCCCCGATAAAGTCGGAATATGCGATAATGGATGAAGCTGGAGAGCTTCATAGCCCAGAGACCTTCAGAGGCGGACCTGGCCAGGAAGAATTCCAGTCGCTGATTGAGAAAGAGGCCCTCAAGAAAGGCCTGACAGGCGGCCAGCCCCGATTCCTCGAATACGCACGACGATTCGGAATAGAATGGGAGTCCTACGCGGATGCAGGTCATATGCGGTTCGGCCCCGAAGCGGACATGATGATCCAGCTTCTCTCCGACTACGCGAATACTGTGACCCGGCGAATTGGGATCCCGATCCTGAACGTTCGGGGAACCAACATGTTCGACGTGAACGTGCAACCGATCAAAGAACACCTGCAGCTGTTCGGCTCGAGAGCCTACGAGCTCTCAGTAGACGAGAGAGACTTCGTCCTAAGATACGCAGCCTGCTTCCAACAGTTCTCGATGGTCAAAGACTGGACCCTGAGCTACCGGACCCTGCCCTTCGGAACACTCGAAGTCGCCGACAGCTACCGGATGGAACAGAGCGGGGAACTGCTACTCTCGTTCCGCCTCAGAAAGTTTCTGATGCCCGACCTCCACATCTACTTGACCGACCTGAAACAGTCGATCGATGTTGGCAAGAAAGTCCACGAAATAATCTATGAAGAGATTCGAAAGCTTCACCGTGAATACGTCTCCATCTACAACACAACAAGATCATTCTTCAAAGAACACAAGGCCCTATTCCTCGACCTTGTCAAGGTGGAGAAGAAGCCTATCCTCCTCAACTTTGTCCCCGACGGCATCTACTACTGGGTTCTCAACGTCGAATACAACATAGTCGATGATCTGGACAGGCCGAGAGAGATCGCAACGTTCCAGATAGACATCGGAAACGCAAAGCGATTTGACATTCACTACGCCAACGAGAAGGGAGAGCGAGTCTATCCGGTCATTATCCACACCGCGGTATTGGGCGGGCTTGAAAGGTTCCTCTTCGCGCTTCTCGACTCGGCTGTCCGCATGGAGAAGCAAAAGAAGAAGCCGATGCTACCGGCATGGGTCTCACCAGTTCACACCCGGATAATTCCCATCTCCAAACAATTCATTTCTGACGCGATGAAACTCCTAGAGAGGCTGGAGAAGGAGGGATTACGAGTGGATTTGGACGACCGTGATGACACGCTTCAGAGTCGAATTAGAGAGGCTGAACGGGCTCATATCAAGGATAAAGGGGGAGGTAGAGGGGTATCCGATGAGAGCCCTGACCTATCCCAAAATGCTGTCCCAGCGACCTGGCTACAAAAGACTCTAGAATCCTGTCCGAGGTAATTGGTTTATATAGAGATTCGAATAGCCGAAAAACCTACAGGTAGATTCCCAAGTGAACAAAGACCAATCGTACGGCGGTCTAATACTCGTAGTCTCCGTCATAGTCTTGATACTCTATATCTTCTCCCTGACGTCCGCGTATGCACAACTCGTGGTCTACGCCGTTGTCAGTATTGCTGTTATTGGGATTCTCGGAATTACGGGATGGATTGGCTGGACGATGCTTACGACACCCCCTCCAGCGCCCCTCGAAGCGGAAATAGGGGCCCCGGGGAGTTCTTCCAGTTCAGGCACAACTTCCGGTTCCAGCTCGATGGCTGGGAAGCCAGAAGAGAAGAACTAGTACAATCCCGCAAACTCTCGTAACCGTTTCAGAATTGTTGAGGTTACATCAGCCCTAAGGCTGACTCACAAGTCTCAAAGCTCATCTTCGGTGCGGATGAGATGAGTGAGGTCAGCATAGAGAAGGTTGTTTCTGACATTAACGGGTTCCGTCAGCGACTCGCAATGCTCAGAGAAGAACTTAACCGGGCAAACCGCGCAATGGCTGACAAGATGGCCCAGCTGGGAGAGAGCCTTACTCAGAGAGTACGGGACCTAAGAGACCAAGTCACGAATGCACCCCAGAACCTGCTTGCCCTCGAGAGCCGATTCATGTCGGGCGACATGCCGGAACCAGAATACAAAGCGACCAGAGAAGACTATCGCAATCAGCTGACAAGGAATTTGAGGAGCATCGATGAGATAAGAAGCCTCTTACTGATAATGAGCCAGCTGGACGCTCGTCCTGCAACACCAGGATCCGCAGGACCAGTAGGAATGACCAGACCGATCTCTGCCGAGCAATAATCATCGGAATCATACCAGCTCGGAAGACCGATTATTGCCTAACTGACGACTCCAGCCTAATCCCTGCTTCGCAACGCAGGGCTCCTCAACCCTTCGGCATAACGAAAAAGACTGACTTTGTTGTCTGGGTCTTCTCTCTGGCGCATCAGACATATGTTAGTGTTGAATGCTGATGGTTTCGAGTCGGAAGCATAGTGTCTCTACCTTTTTACCTCGCAAAGGTCCCTACCTTATTTCCGAGATTTTGTAAAGACTTAAATGCATCACCCTTCGTGCCTTGAGTCTATGAAATCTACCAAATTCGGTAGATACGGTAGCATTCCGAACTCGGGCATGGAACCCGCCTCATCTCCGAGGCATTTACCTAACAAAGGTAGAATCGGGAGACCATAGCAATGGCCACCCCGCGAAAAGCTCGCCCAGAAAGAGCGCCCGAGAACCAGCGCGCTCTGGAGACCGAATCGTTCTACCAACCCTTAGATCGTCACCGACTGGTTATCGTCTGCGTGAAAGGGAATGTCAGCGTTCGAGAGACCCTCCGCACGATTATACAGAACGCTTTGGGGCCTAGAGATACGCCTCCACTCCTTGTGCTGGGTCCCACCGCGCCCGAGGACATCGCGGACGGACAGGCCCACCGCATAGGTTGGGTAACCTTTGTGGACGGCACTTCGCTTGCTCATCAAATTCCAGAGGTCGAGATTATCTCGCCTGACAATCTCCTCGAGGTCAACCTCTTCATCGAGAAGGCCTCCCAGGGAGAGAATCATCCCATAGTTGGCGACTTCCTCGACAACGTGATTAGGAGTATCGGCTCGCCTGAGAGCTTCTACACCTTCTTCTGCCAGCTCGCGTCAAGGGTCAAGCTGAAGAAGAGAACAGCGATACTCGTCATCAAAGAGGACATACACGATCGAGCAATGGTCGAGACGGTCAAGAGATTCGCCGATGTAGTCCTCGAGTTCCGAGACCAGGACGATGAAGCCGGGTTGAAGGTCGAGATGCGGACATTGAATTTCGCGGACAATATCTACACGTCCTGGAGACCCTTCAACGATTGGCAACGGCCAATCTCAGTGAGCGCTTAACGCTTAAACCACAAGATCCTCTTCCGGAAAGACTCAGCGGGTAATCACTGAAAATCCTCCACTACAAGCAACTCCAATCCACCAACACGAAGGCCTACCAGCTTGGCGAGAAAGGGGCATCTGAATGGACAATCGTCGTCGCAGACACACAGACCAGCGGAAGGGGCAGACGCCGGAAGAGATGGGAGTCGCCCAGAGGCGGACTCTGGTTCTCGATACTCCTCAGACCAGACATCTCGAGCAACCGAGTTGCACTGCTCCAGTTTCTGTCCGCAAACGCTACACGACAAGCCCTTGAGGATGAGACAGGTGTTCACGTCCGGCTCAAATGGCCAAATGACCTGGTCATCGAATCCGGGAAGCTAGGGGGGATACTCATCGAGTCCAAGACGATCGGTGATCGAGTGTCCTTTGTTATTGTTGGAATCGGCCTGAACGTCAACCTACGGAAGACACAACTTCCAACAGGCGCAGTTTCTCTCTTCGCCACGACGGGAACGAAATACGACCTCCGGAGACTTCTGAAAACGATAGCAGACCAGACCATGTCCAAGTACGAAGAAATCGACAAACCGTCGTCGATACTGGAAGAGTGGTGGCACAACTGTATCCACCGGCCTCTCCAAGTCCAAGTCACCCTCCAAGAGAGAACAGTAATTGGCATTACAAGAGGAATTGACGGAGATGGATCCTTGATTCTAGAAACTGAGGATGGCCGGACCCAGAAAATGAGAGAAGGAACGCTCAGAGTATTGTACGACACTGCAAACTAGCCCTGCTTTTATACCGCCTCCGGTCTCCCGCGGATTCGAAACAAGAACATGATGCAGCGGTACGACAGGTTGAAGGAAAAACGCGATCTGGCCAAGCTCGGTGGCGGCCCAGAAAAGATCGAGGCACAGCATTCACGGGGAAAGATGACAGCCCGCGAGAGAATAGACGCTCTCGTCGACCCGGGCAGTTTCGTCGAAACCGACCGCTTTGTCGTACATCAGACTGTAGACTTTGGAATGGCGGAGAAGAAGATTCTGGGCGATGGAGTTGTAACGGGACACGCAAGGATCGATGGGCGACTCGTGTACCTGTTCTCGCATGATTTCACAGTCTTCGGAGGCTCCCTTGGCGAGATGTTCGCACGGAAGGTCACCAAGATAATGGACATGGCTCTGAAGACCGGGGTCCCAGTCATAGGACTGAACGATTCAGGCGGAGCACGAATACAGGAGGGC
>MNDT01000046.1 GCA_001915065.1 archaeon 13_2_20CM_2_53_6
CGCCTCCAGATTCCCAGAGCAAAGAAGGCGCTTGTCCAGAGCTGGAGAGGAATCCCCACGGCTACCGGCGCCGTAGCGGTGTTGAGCAACTAGGAGTGATCTGTTGATGAAGAGACGTGTCGCGGTTGTCGGTGCGGGAATTACCCTGTTCCGACGACGGATGCTCGAGTCCCCGAAGGAGCTGTCGTTCGAAGCATCAAAGATGGCCCTGGACTCTGCCGGGCTAACGCTGAAGGACATTCAGTCGGTGGTCTCCGGCTCGGCTCCGGACGCGTTCGACGGGGTGCACATGAAAGGAGAATACTATCTTGATGGAATGGGCGCCATCGGGAAGCCGCACGAACGCGTCTATGTTGGAGGCGGGACAGGGGTCTTCACACCGATCGGAGGCTGGTGGAACGTGGCTTCTGGAATGTACGATACCTGCCTCTGCGTCGCGGAAGAGAAGATGTCACCTCTGCACCCGCATCCCCAGTACGCGTTCTGGAGTATTTTTGACCAGATCCTAGAGCGTCCGCTCGGGACGACACTGCTCTGGATCTTCTCGCTGGAGATGCGACGGTACATGCACAAGTACGGAATCAAAGAGGAGGAGATCGCAGAAGTGGCCGTCAAGAACAAGGGAAACGCGATTGACCATCCTTCAGCACAGCTCGGAGCCAAGATAACAGTGAGTGATGTTATGAATTCTGAGCCGATCTGCTCGCCCGTGAAACGTCTGGATGTGAGTCCACCCAGCGACGGCGCAGCCGCGGTTGTTCTGGTCTCCGAGAAGGTGGCAAAGAAACTGACCGACGAGCCCGTGTGGCTAGACGGCGTGGGCTGGACTCTCGATACGACGCACTGGACCAACAGGGACCTGGCCTATCCGGAGTATGTCGAGAAAGCGGCCAAGATGGCCTATAGGATGGCAGGGATCAAGAATCCTCGGAAAGAGATTGACGTTGCGGAGCCCTACGATCCCTTTGACTATAAGGAACTGCACCATCTGGAAGGGCTGCAGCTCGCTGGCAAGGGCGAGGCTCCCAAGATGACTGTTGATGGTGTAACCCAGCGGGACGGAGACCTTCCTGTCTGTCCCTCTGGTGGACTATTGGGGGTTGGGAATCCCATCGCGGCTGCTGGGATGATGAAGATCTGCGAACTGTTCTGGCAGTTAAGAGGAGAAGCCGGAAAACGGCAGGTGAAGAAGGACGCGCGGACCGGTGTAGCCCAGGCATGGGGAGACCTAATGCAGGTCGGGACGGTCGCAGTGATGAGGTCCTAGAGGGGAGAACAAGAAATGTCCCAGAAAATAACGAGTTATCCGGGCCACGAGATCACGTCGGATGATCTGAAGGAAGGAAAGTACCTCGATATCTACTACAAGTTCGTCCCCCGATACAGCTGGGCTGCTGGAGTCGCCATCAGCAGATTCCTGGACGAGCTGAAAAACGGCAGAATTGTTGCTCGAAAGTGCAACAGATGCGAGAGAATACTTGTTCCCCCACGAATGTATTGCGAGCAGTGCTACAGACCAACAGACGAGTGGATCCAGATCAAGGACACTGGAACAGTCAACACCTTCTCCATCTCTCACGTAGGTACTGACGCGAGACGCCTCAAGACCCCAATTCTGGTCGCAGTCATCGACATAGACGGCGCCAGCCCCGGCATGGGAATACTCCACAACCTAGGAGAAGTAGAACCTTCGAAGATATGGATCGGAATGAAGGTCCAAGCAGTCTGGAAACAGCCCAGCGAGAGGCAGGGAGCAATCACGGACATCCGATACTTCAAACCGTTGGAGCTCTAGGATATGCCAATCCTAGAGAAGATCTCCCAGTCTTCACGAGCGCGCCACTGGACCGACAGCATCCCACTAGAATTCCACTATACAGCCGGCGTAGCCGGAGAAGAGTTTCGCCGAGAACTGAAAAAGAATGGACGGTTCTTAGCCTCGAAGTGTGCCAAATGTAAGAACAGCTATGTTCCTGCTCGAATGTTCTGCCCAACATGCTTCATCGAAATCAAAGACACCAGAACGATCGACGAGCCTGGATACGTCTACAGCTACACGACGGTTAACAGGAACAGAACTGGAGAACCTAGCGAACCAGTGACTATCGCGCTCATAAGGTTTGAAGGAGTGAAAGGCGGGATCGTTCACAAACTAAACAATGAACCCAACAAAGTGACTTTCGGAATGAAAGTTGTCGCAATTCTGAAGGACAACGCAGAGCGGACCGGTGCTCTGACTGATATCATAGCCTTCAAACCGGAATAGTAACAATCGCTCTAGAACGGTTGGTTCTTCACCAGCAGCCAGTTTTGAGAGCAAGATTCGGAGTCAAACTACTTATCCAGTCCTGAGACCTTTCTCACATGGTCCTGGAAGGGCAGAGCAAAACCGACCTGCAACACGTGCCCAAGGAAACCACGACGTTTGAAGTCGATAGTCGGAACTGGATTGTATATTCTCAGCTTCTACTGACAATGTTCCTCTGGGGGCTGGCTTGGCCTGTCGGGAGGCTTCTGGCGACAGACCTTCCTCCCGTGTCTATTGCCGCACTTAGATACGCAATAGTTGTTCCGGTATTGTTCGGAATCCTCAAGATCAAAGGACAACCGATCAGGCTTGAACGAAAATGGATCGCGAATCTCGTCATTATGGGACTGTTCTCCACGACCCTCTACCAGATCTTCTTCCTTTACGGCGTCAGATATGCAGCTGCTAGCGATGACTCACTCGTCATTGGTATAGGACCCGTACTCATAGCGATCATGGCATCGTTCGTTCTCAACGAACGCTTGACAAAGATCAAGGTTCTGGGCTTCATCTCAGGACTGGCCGGCATAGGCGTTATCTCTCTCCTCTCTCCGAACACCGCTGTTCTGAACAGACCTCTCGGGATAAGTCTCGTCTTCGGAGGAGCAGTCGCCTATGCCATCTACACCGTTACTTTGAGAAGATTTGTGGGAGCAAACAGAGCAGACAATACGAGTCCAGCACCTTCATCCCTAGCGATCCTCGCATGGATCTCTCTGTTTGGCTGGATCCTTCTGATTCCCTTGTCGCTGTCGGAGGCGCCTTGGACCTACAGTTGGAGTCCAGTCTCGTGGCTTGGAATAGTCTACCTCGCCCTCCTCTCAACCGTGGTAGGATACTTCTTCTATGTAGAAGGGGTCTCGAAGATTGGAGCTGGGAGAGCTGCGATCTTCGGCAACTTGGTCCCAGTGTTCGGCGTGATAACTTCGGTGCTCCTTCTCCACGAAAACCTCAGCCCATGGCACGCAGTCAGCTTCCTACTGATTCTGGCAGGCGTGGTACTCGTCAACAAACAGAAGAAGATGGGGCAGACGGGACAGCGATAGTGCCAAACTGGATCAGATAAACACCTCTAACCGGAACTTGGAACCCATTCAGCGACGACACCAGTCGACGGTTGTTTCGTTCGGCTAGCTTAAACTGTCCAGACATACGCTACAGGGAAAGAGTTGCGCCTAACTGCCCTAGATCAGGATATCGCTGCAGGACGAAAATACCTGAACGAACGGAGTCTACAAATCGGACACGTCCTGCCTCTCAGCGAGGAACATTTCAAAGAATACTTCCCTGAAAGAAACAGCTTCCTTCTCTACTCGGTGAGAGCGGTCGACGCACTTTTCGCCTTTCACTCGGGGCGAGAGAAATGGACGCCCCGAGCTGACTTTGTCGTCGTGACAGACTCTCTAGCGGGTCTGAAGGAGGCGGTTGGAAGGATCGAGGACACTGCAGTGGCTCAGGAGAAGCTCGTTCTTCGAACCCGAATCTTCGGCTACGATCGCAAACGCCTCCAAGCACTCAAGGCGCTCGACTACAAGATCGGCGCGTCAATTCCGGGTGCTGTGTCTCTTGACGGAAAGAGGTTTGACTTGCACTATCTCTACAAAGAGCTAGGCGATCGGTATCGCTTCAATGTCCGTCGAAGCTACGCTAGTCCTGGGCTCTATCCGGTTCTGGATGTTGATAGATCGAAGAACCAGAGAGTGAAGATTCGAGGCTATCGCAAGGAGGATCGCCCTTTCTTGGACAAGGCTGCCACTCATCTCAACGTCATCCGAGGAATAGCAAGCGGCGTCTTTGAAGGCTCAGTTCCCTGGGGTCCGGGCACGTATGAGGAATGGTTCGACAAGCGCAGAGTGTTTCCTATAGTCTGTGAGGACGAATCCATTGGAGAGCCTGTGGGGATACTTGATCTCTCTAGGGCCGATCCTGACGTGATGCAGCATGTAATGATTCTCGGCATGTACGTCAGAGCCGAATATCAGGGCCTCGGCGTAGGCATGTTGCTGATGGACGCGATGAAGACACTGGCCAAGAGGCTCAACCTTTCCAGGGTCATGTTGACGGTCTTCGGAGGCAATACACCAGCAGAGAAACTCTATGTGAAAGCTGGATTCGTCGAATGCGGAAAACTTCCAGGATGGCTCCAAGAAGGATACATCAACGAGAGGTACATGGTGTTGCAGCTCGACTAGCGCACGCGCGCTATCCCAGGACTCCTAAAGCGTTAACTACAATTGGCCCAACATGGAACCATGGCATCTCTGGGGCAGGCCAAATCGCTTGGCGGAGTTGGCGCCATCCTTGTACTAATCGGGACATTCCTCGGTGCGCCGGGGGCAGTCCTCGCAATCATCGGATTCATTCTCGTTCTCGTAGCTGTGAAATACGTTGCAGACATTTTTTCGAATCAAACTATATTCAACAACATGATCATCGCAGTGGTCCTATCAATCATAGGAATTATCGCGCTAATTGCAATAGTTCTGAGCGCTTTTTCCTCATTCATCGGTTTCGGTAACTTTTCCTTTATGCCTGGCACGGCGCCCCCGGCGGGGTTCTTTGCGTTCATTACATCAATCATAATTGGGGCAGCTATAGCATGGATTTTCTTTCTGATAGCTTCCATATTCTTGAAGAGGAGCTACGACACAATAGGGACGAGGCTCAACATTGGAATGTTCCACACGACCGGATTGCTATACCTGATAGGGGCTGCAACTTTCATATTGGGAGTCGGAATCCTCATAATCATTGTCGCAGAAATCCTACAGATAGTCGCGTTCTTCTCTATCCCAGAACAGATGGCCATGGGTCCACAGCCAATGCCTGGACAAATGGGCACACCACCTCCCTCAGGCACAATGTAGCGGATTCCGCGATAACCAGCTCATCACTCCACGGAACAATCCAACGACAGAAGATTTCAAGGGATCGAGGAATCTGTTGGTACGCTTCTAGCTAGTGCCCAGAGAAGCCTAAACGATCCATAAGCGACCATTCCGCCGCCGAGAAGTTCCCAAACGAGGATAGATGGGCTTTGAATGATCAAAGCTCGGATGATGATTACTAGGACACCGGATACTATCCAGATGATGCTGTTGAGAACCTTCTTAGCAATGACGGCGTTCAATTCCCTCGCCTACTCTAGCACAGAATTAGGAGTAGATTAGGGAAATGTCAGAGTGGAGTTTAGCAAAGCGAGAGTCCGGTTTGCCCTCACCTCTTCGCGTCGGAAACACGCTATACCCGTTGCTCTATGAGTACGTAATCACAATGTTGAAGGGGATACAGCCGGTGCTAGGAGCAGGGGTGCAACCGTCCTGTCCTGTTTGAGCATCTCTTGGAATCCAGAGATTCTGGAAGTCAGCAGGATTCCCGCCTTTGAAATCGGACGGGGTCGTGTCAACACTCCCATTGACAGTCATGTTCAGGGTATGCCCTGTGCTTGGGCCGGCCTCATTATTGAATATCTGCGTTGAGTTGAATGTTGCCGTCGTAGTGCTCCCTGCCCAGTGGCCCCAGATGAGGAACCAGTCCCCAAGTGTGTAGCTTACGTCCTGGTCAGTTTCAACATGAATAATGCCTGAAGAATCGTGGGTGTGCATCACCCGGCCACATCCAGGGTCGTATCCAGTCTCGAACGTGACAGGAAGTGCCTGGCCGATGCCACTTATCGTAATGACAAGATGGGGATGCGAATGGTAAAAAGGATTGGGACTGGTGACGCAATGGTCCAGATACGGAGGCAGCTGAACTGGGTTTTGCGGGGGGTGAGGAAGGAAGATGATCACTCCTACAATGATGGCGATTAGTACAGCGACGATTGTGAAGGTGACAATGGTTCTCTGTCTTCGCTGCCGCTGGACCTCTTGGAGTACCTTCTGCTTCCGAGTCTGCGCCATCGGCAGCCCTGCCTATTCACAAGGAAGCTCGCTTCAGGCAATAATACCTTTCTGGGTTGAATAATCTCATCTACTGACCCATCGGATAACACCCGTCAGGCCCGAGAAGTTAGAAAGGTGAGATTCAAGCCTCTCGGCCCCGGCAGGGCATCGATCGTGTTCGAACAGGACTCTGCCCACCGACTCTGTCCAAACTATCTCTAAGCCAAAGACGAGGTAGCTCTAATATCAGATGATCGACCGAGGCGAGTCCCAGATGGCTTATGAGCTAAAACCCTAGACCTTTGGAACCCGCGGTGATAGAGAGATTGAATGAGGGAGCCGCTCCTGAACAGATGATCGTCAAGGCTCTGCCGATGGCCGTCCCGGAGGCAGCTCTCCAGCATGACGCTGAAAAGAAACGGATCAAGAGGGGAATTCTGGGAGGCTCGGAAGAGCACAGGGTCCTCGAGAAAACCCTGTATCTGCCCTACCTGGACTTCACGTACCAGTTCTCCGCAGAGAAGGGCCTCCTCTCAAAGCAGACCGTCCTGGGCCAGGGAAGGTCGGTTGTGCTGGCGCTCCGAGAGGTCGACCTGGGCTTCTATCCAGAACTAGCCGCGCTGGCACCTCGATTGACGGACATAGAGTCCGAACCAGGATCAATAATCCAAGGGGTCGACTCGACAGTTCTCGTAAGCGAGAGGCTGGAAGAACTCAAGCAGGTACTCTCCGACTACGACAACCAGTTGCGAGAACTAGCAAAACAGTACGATTCACTACTCAAGACTGACCGTGCGAAACAAGACATCAAAGATAGTATTGATCATTTGAAGAAGACTCGCGAGACGAGATGGAAGATGTTCGCAGATGGACTCAAGCTGCCGTCGAAGATCGACTTGGAGAAGCTGGAGCTCTTGGAAGGAAGCCTGTTCTACATGCCCTATTACATTGCATGGTTCTCTCGCAGAGGCGAATCGAGGTTTCTTGTCTGGGACAGGGAAGGCAAGGAAAACGATGCTATCGCAGACGAACTCACGAAGAACAGCAAGTTCCGCGAACTCATCCAGTCTCACGGAATGAGCTGAGAGAGTTCAAAGTCGAACAGCGAAGATCGAATCTGATCTGGGGCGTTCGCGAAAAGGTTCGGTCTGGAAACTACGAGGCCGAAAGGCCCCCACTATGGATCTAAGAAATGTCTAGACTTCTCGGACTAGGTGAACTCTCTTCTTTCAAAGATTAGAAGACCAAGTACGGCCGTGATGAGGAAGTAAGCTGAGAGTATGGCTATTCCTTCAGGAATGGTTGTTGCATAGCTGGTGAAAACATTGGGTCCAAATCCCTGAGTTGATGTCGTGGGGTACGGGTCGATCAGTGTATTTGTGATAATCTGAGCTCCATAGGTTATCAGGAACCAAGGCTCTATTTTCACGAGACCCTCGACAAGTGTCTGGATTAGCATGAAGGCGAAGAGGAAGAGTATAGCAGTCACTAGAATGGATATTGAGCTGCTCTTGAATAGGGAGCTGAAGAAGAATGTGAATCCGAGGACCGCTATCAGATAGAGAAGCCCGAATAGGACTGACACCCATAGCTGGTAGGGAATGCTTAGTCCGAAATAGTAGACGCCGTTGCCTATCGCTATGGCCGTGAATACTGCGAGCATTATCATTGAGGCTATGAGGGCGCCAAGCCATTTTCCAATGTAGATCGCGGACCTGCGGAGCGGGTTAGCTACGAGGAAATAGCCGGTCTTGTTCTGGAACTCTCCAGATATTGCATCTCCGCCGTAGAAGATGCCGGACAATATTATGATAAAAGTGACTGAACCTCCGAACCAGTTGTAATAGAATTTCAGACTAGAAGACATGAAATCTGCGGGTCTGTAATATCCGACCAGCACGGTGAGGAGCGCGCTGATAATCACTCCGATTACTAGTAGTACGAAGAATCTGCGGGATCTGAAATAATTGACTAGTTCGTACTTGGTCACGGTCCCGACTTGGGAGATGCTGCTTGGAAGGATTTGCGTCCTTGTTGATGAACTAAGTCGGGTCGGTGACTGGCTCACTGTCGGGTCACAGCGTGTCCTTGATGAGATTGAGATATGTGTCTTCGAGCGCGGAAGTTGGAGAGTGGAAGCTTATCATGCCGATCTTCATCGTGACAATGTCGGAGAGGAGTCTCTCCTGGATCGGTGCTCCTCCAGAGAATTTTATGCGGACCCTTCTAGAATCTATCCTCTCAGCTGAGTTCACGTTAGCAAGGGAGGCGATGTTCTTATTGACGCTCTGATAGTCAATGTCTCTCAGAAATTCTATTTCGATAACGTTCCCGCTGTCCTTCGAAAACCTCGTGGTGACATTCGACAGCGTGTCATAGACGAGCAGTTTTCCATGGTCGATCATGGCGACCTCGTCGCATATGTCTTGGACCTCGTTCAAGAGGTGCGAACTCATGAAGATGAGCCTATTTCGCTTCTTGAGAGACTTTACGATATCACGGACCTCGGCCATGCCTCTCGGGTCCAGCCCCGTCGTGGGCTCATCGAGCAGCACGACCTCTGGGTCCGAGAGGAGTGCTGCGGCAATATTGATCCTCTGCTTCATTCCCTTGGAGAATTTCCCAACCTTCTTGTCCAACCATTCCTCCATCTTTACCTCAGCAACTGCATCTTCGATCGTCTTGCGCCTCTCTCCCTTGGGCAATCCTCTGAGCTCTGCAACCATCGACAATGCTTCTCGCGGTGTGAGAGACGGGTAGATCTCCGGACTCTCGATCAGTGCTCCGGCTGACTCCAAGGCTTTCTTCTTGTTAGGATGCACCTCGATGCCGTTGATCAGGGCTCTTCCTTCTGAGGCTCGGATCATGTCGGTGAAAATCTTCAGGGTTGTTGTCTTTCCTGCGCCGTTGGGACCGAGGAAGCCAACACACTTTGAGCCCTCGATTTTCAAGTTGAGGTTGGAGAGAGCGGGGAACGAGCCATAGCGTTTCGACAAGTTCACGGCTTCAATCGAAGGACTGTTCATCTTGCGCTAACTCTCAACGACCTTTCGGTCGGCCGTCTACTGATCGTCGGTTTTGCGAGTTCCGTGGGATTCGCATTAGTAAATCTCAGCTGACGACCTTTCGGAACAAGTAAAGCGTGGCTCCGAGTGTTACCACTCCGATAAGGGCGATTACTCCGTATGCTTGTAGAATAGTACTCCAGTCGAACACGTTCGTACAAATGATGCAATGTGGTGGAGGCATGATCAAGCTGCGAATTGCGTTCACCGCGAAGCTTATCGGATTGTACGACGAAACGGTCTGCATCCATGGTGGCATCGATGTCGGGTTGACAAGGGCTGTGCTCATGAACAAAAGGGGGAATGTCAGGAATCCAGCTATTCCGAATACGGTCTCTCCGCTCTTGGTCTTCAGACCTAAGGCGAGTGATATCCCAGACCAAGCGAGGCCAGAGAAACCGACGGTGAGAATGACGAGCACGTATCCAAGGACTCCCGTTTGAGGATAAACGCCGAGCACGTAGGCGAGTGCAAGTATGATTATGGTCTGCACAGCGACTCGGAACATGTCGCTGAGGATCCGCCCGAACAGGATGGCCGAACGGTTGACGGGGGTGGCAAGCATCTTGGTGAGGAAGCCGGACTTTATGTCATCTACCACTGATGTTCCAGATTGAAATGCGCTGGAGAAGGCGTTCTGAAGGACTATTCCTGCTGTTGCAAAGACCGTGTAGCTGACTCCTGGGCCGATGAGCGAGCCGAACTTGCTGAAAAGTTGGGTGAACAACACGAGGAAGATTATTGGTTGGAAGAGAGAGAAGAAGACAAGTATTGGATTACGGACCAGCTTTTTCATCCAGCGAATGAAGAGATGGTACGAGTCTGAAAAGAACGACATTTCTATCGTCTCCTCCGACTGAACATTCCGCGATAATTCGCACTGCTCACTTCTTCGACTCTAATTCGTTTTCCGGTATGTTTGAGAAACACATCGTCCAGAGTCGGAGACGACACCCCGATGGACGAGAGGCCGATCTTGGCGTCGTCGAACGCTCTCACTATCTCGGGAACCAAGAAGCCTCCGTTTTTCGCGTACACCGTCAGGCCGATATCCGAATTCACGATGTTGGAGATTCCGTCAAATTTCTTCTCTAGCAACTCTTTTGCCTTGCTTCTGGTGTCGCCGCCGTTCATCGTACTGTTCTCGAATCCGAGAGATATTGAATCAGCCCCGATTTCCTGTTTGAGTTCGCTAGGGGTCCCTTGGGCGACGATTTCCCCGAGGTCCACAATTGCTAGGCGGCGGCAGAGCCTGTCCACTTCCTCCAGGTACTGTGTCGTGATGAATATGGTGATCCCTTGCTCGTTCAGGCGTTTTAGATATGCCCAGATCGCGGCTCGCGACTGTGGGTCCAACCCAGTTGTCGGCTCATCCAAGAATAGTATCTTGGGATCATGAACTAGTGTCGTTGCGAGGTCAAGGCGTTTCTTCATTCCACCGGAATAGAACCCTGCACGCTTGTCCGCTGCATCCACCAAATCGACGATCTTGAGAAGCTCGTCAACTCTCTCGTTCAGCGCTTGTCCGTGCATCTGTTGCAGTTCTCCCTGAAGAGTCATATTCTCACGCCCCGTCAGATCCTCGTCAACAACCGTATCCTGATTCTGAACCCCAATGATCTTTCTTATCTTCGCCCCATCAGAATCCACATCAAACCCAGCAACTGAAGCAGAACCCGATGTCTTCCGAAGCAGCGTCGTGAGTATCTTGATGGTGGTGCTCTTGCCGGCACCGTTGGGTCCCAAGAAACCGAAGAATTCCCCCTCTGAAACGTTGAAAGAGATTCCTTTCACCGCCTTGGTCCCGTCCCCGTACGTCTTGGCAAGTTGGGACACGTCGATTATTCCTGTCATGTGCCCGATCTCCGTTTGTCCGGCAAAGGGTTGGATATAAACTATATCGTATTAGATACAGAATCCGATAATGCCGGCTATGCTATTTTTGCTCAGAAAAACCCAGCGCCCATTGTAACTAATAATCGCTCTAAGCAGAACAAGTCGCCTATCTTCTCGTAACCACGAAGGACTCTCCGGGTCCGCACGAAGTCGGGTAGTATCGATAATAGTACGAGGGCTGGCTACTGAAAATTCCGGTCGGTATCGATGATATTGCAGTATACGTTCCCAGATCGTATTTGGAATTGGCCGATGAGAATCACCCGGATAAACCAACAGAATTCTCACAATCACGAAATTCGGATCCTGCAAAGTATCTGCACGGCATCGGGATCGCGAAAATGTCCATTCCCGACATTTACCAGGACAGTTCTGTCCTGGCCGCCAACGCTATTTACGAGCTGATTGACCGAGACAAGCTTTTGCCAGCTGAGATCGCAAGGATTGACATCGCGACCGAGACTGGGGTCGATGAATCCAAGCCGGTCGCAGCCTACGTCCATGGAATGTTAGAGCAGAAATTCGGCAAAGGTTCTTTCAAAAGAACCTCCGGGGTCGAGTACAAGTTCGCCCGCGTAAGCACGGCCGATGCGTTGGAGAGCTCGCTCGACTGGGCATGGGCAGGACGCAGCAACGGGAGGTGCAGCATCGTCTGTTCAACAGACATCGCCAAGTATCCCCTGAATACCCCAGGAGAATCCACGCAAGGTGCAGGCGCGGTAGCACTCCTCATCAAGGAAAACCCGAGACTGCTCGCGTTCGACAACGTGATCGGTACATACATGGAGGACGAAGACGATTTCTGGAGACCCTTGTTCTCAACCACCGCGGTCGTCCACGGCAAGCATTCAGAGAAATGCTATCTCAAAGCCATGGAAGGCGCCGTTGACAACTGGGCCGAACAGGCAATATCCTCTGGCCTCGTCAGTCCGGGACCTGGAGAATCCCTTATCGATCAGTTCGGACCGATGTCGTTTCATGTGCCTTATCCAAAGATGGCGGAAAAAGGATTCGCATACTTGTTACGGCATTTCTGGAGAGGCCTCTCCCGTTGGGACGAGATCGTCAAGAAAATAGGAATAGAGCCTAAACCAGCCGGGTTCAAGAAGAGAGGGGAGTTCGAGAAGGCCGAATCCGATTACATGAGACAATTCATGGAGACATCCAGATTCCAAGCAGAATATAACGACAAGGTCGCTGAAGGTCTTATTCACGCGAGAGAGAGCGGCAACAGCTACTCAGCATCGGAGAAGAGTTGCCTATCAATGCTCCTAGAAACAAAGGCAAGGAAGGATGCAGATCTGGTCGGCAAGAGAGGGGG
>MNDT01000068.1 GCA_001915065.1 archaeon 13_2_20CM_2_53_6
CCTTGCAGCACTCAGCAGTGCGGCCGACGCCCCCATTACGAGCGACGTTTTCGGCACATCCCCGGGCCAGCCTTCACAGCCGCCCAACAGCCAACCAGGAGGAGCATGCATAGTGTGCGGTCTAACAGATCTCGCTCCAGCACTGTCCCTGCTTGCGCTGGGCCTCGTCCTTGGCGGAGGAATCACCGCTAGCATATTCTTTGCTAGGACCCACGCCCACAATCGGCGGGTGTCCGCTATGCTTGCCGAGAGAGAAACTCAGGCTAGGGCTGGCATGATTCGGCAGCAAGCCTCAAGGCGCGCTCGATCCCAGAGACTGCGTGAACCGGGTTATCGCTGAGATCTTATCCGTCAGACGTCTAATGGTCCAGTCTTGAGTACCATCATTATGGGCTCCAAGAGTTTTTCGAAAACTGGTCCTAGAAGCTTCTCGACGGCAACGGCGCCGGTGAGAGCGATCGCGATTCCGAGCAGGACCCCGCCGACGACGTCTAGTGGATAATGGACGCCTACGTAGACGCGCGAGTAGCAGACAAGCCCTGCCGCCAAGGCCAACAATGCTGCCAGAGTCTTTCTGCGAAACCTTGCGAGGGAGAACGCCGCTCCGATCGAGACGATGAGAGCGTGGCCCGAAGGATAGGATGGATCCGTTCCAGCCGGGATCCGCAAAATAATGCCACTCGCCAGATCGGGTCTCGCTCGTTGGATCAGTATCTTGGAAGCGTCGCCTACTAGGACGCCTATGAGGAACAGTGCTGCAAGCTCCATGGCCAGCAGCTTCGCGCGCTTGCTTCCAAATAGGAACATTGTGATTACCATGAGACCCCAGACGACTTCTCGTCCGTAGCTGGTAACTAACACCATGAGGCTGGTTCCGATCGAGCCGAGATCGTAGTGGTTGACGAGCAACGCCGCCCCTAGGTCCGCGTTCTGTGAAACGCCGGAGACGACGAGCGCCGTTGTTATGACGAAGCCTACAAGGCCTGATAGTCCGACTATCGTGTCTGTGACGATTCTCTTCAAAGGAAAGGTCCTGAGGCGATTCTCGATCCGACCGCGTCTGACCAGTCCCTTTTAACGGCTAGTCGGTGATAACGGGGGGGCGGGGGTCTTCGTCTCCGCGAGGGTTACAGTATCCTTTCATTCCATCACCCGCAAGCTCTTGTTCCAGCTCAATCCGAGAGTGATGCTTGTCAAATGGGCGAGTCAAAACCGAGTAGGGTCTGGGAACCCTTCTCGAAGATGATCAAGCTGCCTGAAGAGGACTGGGCTGTACTAGAGTCCGTCTACAACGACTATCGTTATCGTCAGGGAGATCTTCAGAGAATGGAGTTCGTCAAACGCCTCGTCGCCAAGGGCGTGACCTCATACCTGTTCCAGCTAAAATCTCGGACCCCAGAGGCGCTGGTCAAGATCGCCGAGGCTAGTGGTAGCCTCACCGCGAAACCTTTGATGCGATAGTCTAACCCTGTCGCTGCTAGTCGGGTCTCTTCCTCAGAGATCGATAGGCGACAATGGCCACGATTACGATTGAGGCCAGACCCAAGGGCAGAAAATAGGATTCTAGGATATTGCTGATCTGAGCGCTGTTCTGACCGGCCAGGAACCCGACATAGACGAGGGCAATATCCCAGACGAGGATACCGACCGCCGAGTAGGCCAAGAACTTTTTGGGCTCCATCCTGACCATTCCTGCTGGAAACGCGATTAGGGTCCTCAGCAATGGGACGAACCTCGCGAGTAGCACGACACTCGTGCCGTGCCGGCTGAACCATCTCTCGGTAGTCTCTAGCCGCTCGTGGCTGAACCGTACTATCCGGCCGTAGCGGAGGACGGCGGGACGGCCGAGATAGTAGCCGATGCCGTAGTCGATCATGGTGCCGATGAGGCTGCCCAGAGTGGCGACCGCCACGACGGACCAGAACTCTAGTCTGCCTCGATACACGAGATATCCTCCTAGTGGAAGGACGATCTCGCTCGGCACCGGAAGAGTAGCGCTCTCCATCACCATCAAGACGAAAATTCCGGGATAGCCGAGCTGGGCGAAGATGTCGACGAGGAGCATAATGTACTCAGTAATCGCCATGGCCAGCTCACCTAGAGTTATCCGTAGGCGTCAAAGGTCGAAGTATTTCTGGACAATCGTCTGGGCGCTTGCGCTCTACCGAGGATCAGCATCAATCATTAGTAAGAGCCCCTGGCAGCGAGCGGGAGACTCGCGGAGCCTGATGGTCGAGATTGTTTCTGCTCGGACATGCGTGCTGGAGCTATCTCTTCTCGAAATCCTCTGCCCAGGGGCTCGGAGTCAACATGCCAGCCTACCTCGCCCTCCTCGCCGGAGTCCTACCCGACTTTGACATCTACTTCCAACCACTAGGCTTGATACATCACACGTACACTCACTCGCTCCTCGTAATCATCCCGACCGTCGTCGTCCTGACCTACTTCCTGGGCCGTTTCGGCCTCGCCTTCTCCATCGGGATAATGTCCCACCTAGTTGGAGACTACCTTGTCGGGACGATCCCCATACTCTACCCGGTATATCCGGACTGGACTGTTGGATTGAACCTGGGGATTCCGAGCCTGGCTGATACTCTGCTCGAGATGGGTGCCTTCGGACTCGTAATGCTCTACGCGCTTCAAAACCGTGACTATAGATTGCTGCTCAAGCCGTCGCGCGAGAGCCTCCTGCTCGCGATACCCCTGGTGGCGATCGATACGCTGACGATACTGTTTGCTGGCGACAGGAACATCCCCCTGGTGGCATTCGCCCTCTTAAGAAAGACGCTTACGATCATAAGCATCGGCCACATCCTGCTCAGCGCCTTACTCGCGCTCGGCGTCTTGCAGGGGCTACGCTGGTACTGCGAGTCCAGGCGGGGAAGAGGGCTGAGCGTCGGAGGCGGTTCTGGTTCTAATCGCGGAAGAGGATGAGTGAGCTACCCCAGATACGTCATCTTCGTTCAAGAATACGAATCCTCGTGTGAAACCGCTAAAGACAATCAATGAGCTAGGGCATCATTCGAAATATACTTCTTCGGATGGATCGTTCCCGGATACTCGCTATCTACCTCTATGGGCACAATTTGCCCTTATCGAACTCATACCTAGATTTTGCGGGATAGGAGCAAGGATCTTACCTTACTCACGGTGAAATGCGACGACGAGCGAAGTTGGGTCTTCGACTAGACATGTTCCCGGCTATGCGAAGCTGTTAATCATCGTCCAGACCATCGTCATCGTCTACTTCATCTTCTGGAGCCTTGAGGAGTACTCGAACAACTACTACTTCCAAGCCTACGTCAACTCGAGTCTCCAGGGCAGCGGTTTCGCGCTTCTGGCGGCGAGCAGCGTAGGCATATTCTCAGCGGTCGCTGCGGGATTGTTCATGAAGCTGCGACAGACCCGGAAGGAGCTAGCCCACATAGCGGTGGCGGAGGGTCCGGGCTTGGAGAGTCACGAGTCGGAGAGCGTTCTTGCTCCCCACGTCGAGCAGCATCTGATCAACATGATCAGAAAGACGACCCCGTCTGATACGACGTTAGGTTCGATGCCTGTTTTGAAGAGAGAAGATCCCAGCGGACAGGCGAAATAACACGATCAGTTCTTCCCCGCAAGATTGCTAATGTACGACTCCATCAGCCATCTCATCTTCCAGTCCCAAGACCACCTCGGAATGACATGACGGACAAGCTCGTCGTCTCGGAGATTCCTCCTCAGACCCGAGCGAGTGTTAATCTCAAACTCTTCCAAGTACTTGATGAGACGCCTGACCTCTCTTTGGCTCGAGACCGGACCATGGCCGGGGACTATTCTCCGAGGCTTCAGCCTCAAGATCAGTCTCAGAGCCTGGATCTGTCCCTGGACATCCGCATCCTCAAGATTCGGATGATAACCCACCCATAGAATGTCCCCGGCAAAAACGACACGCTCCCCGGGCAGGGCGAGCATCGAGTCGCCGTCGGTATGCGCCCTGTCCGGAGGATGGATAATCTCCACCTCTAGACCATTATCCAGATGGGCTGCGAGAAGATCGTCGTAGGTGAGGCTGGGATAGGCGATCCTCACGTTTTTCAAGAGTCTCGATAGATGAGGATCGCTCCCTCGATATTCGGCGAGAACCTTCTCTGATCTGGCATGCATACTGCGACCGCACTTTTCATGGGCGATGATCGGGGCTCCTGCCTCCGCGAATACACTGTTCCCGAAGACGTGATCCGAATGATGATGAGTATTCACGACGAGCATCGTCCTCGTTCCGGGATGAATCCGATGGAGGATTTCTCTGGCGGCTCGGTTGTGGAAGCCGCTGTCGACGATTATTCCCAGTCTCTTACCTCTTACAAATCCCTGGTTCGCGCCGTACGAGTGGAGAACATCGTCTCCCTCACCTATGCCGGCCCAACTGTGTGGACCGACCCTTGAGAATCGCAAGTCTATCAGTCCTCGTGGTCTAGCGGACCCAATTCATAAAGGGTCCCGGAACAGACTCTGACTGCTGCTTATCGGCTGGTCACCCGTCATTACCATTGCCGGACCATGACGGGATAGGCTCGTTTGTGAGCGGAGTTCTGGAACCTCCTCATCACATCCTGGATCCCGTCGATCCCTATTCCGGTCCTCGCCGCGACCTCATCAATTGTCCTCGACTCGTCAAACAGCATTCGCAGCACAGGATCCAGTTGGTCGTAGTCGAGTGGGATCTCATCAGTCGCTTTGTGCCCAGGGTATAGTTGAGGGCTGCTTGGTTTCATGACGATCTTGGGAGGCAATCCCAAGTATTCTGCTAGCTTTCTCACCTGTGTCTTGTACAGGTGGCTTATTGGGAGAAAGTCTACCCCTCCGTCTCCGTATTTTGTAAAGTATCCAATCAGATCCTCGCTTCTATCGCCGGTTCCAGCGACCAAGTAGTTGTTCAGGTTGGCATAGTAGTAGAGGACGACCATCCTCGTCCTTGATCGTATATTCGCGAGGGGAATCTTTGTTCTTTCTAGATCCCGTCCCGTGTGCAGAGCCTTCGTGAACACGTCTACGATCGGCTGAATGTCGACAGTCTCAGACCTGATCCGAAGATCATCGGCGAGCGATCTTGCAATGTCAATATCTTCCTCCGGAGTGAAACTCGTAGGCATCAAAACGCCGACTACTTGCTCTCTTCCTAGAGCGTTGACTAGAAGTTTGGCAACCAGACTGCTGTCTATACCTCCACTCAGCCCGATGACGCTACCATCTGCTCCGGCGGCTTTGACAGTATTCCGGATGAAGGTGGTGATCTCGTCGGCGACCGCTTCCCAGTCCAGGTCGGACCCGGATGCCAGCACTCTTCTACATCCCAATACTCGGCACCAGAATGATGGCCGTTTAACTACTCTACGTCGATTGTTGGTCTATCGGGCCGGTCGTTTCGAAGGCGAGAAGCCTCGTTCTCTCAGATCCACGTCCCCAATGGACCGGGACGGAACCTAGGACGGACCCCACCTGCTTGACAAGTATTTCTGAAATGCTCGGCGAGGGTCTCAACTACCACGGTGTGGAGTCGTTGATCCCAACGGCCAGATATCGAAGCTTTGGTTCAGCGTGAAACCTTGAACGGTCAAGGATTCTCCAGCAGTCGAGCACCGTTGGATGGCGCATCTTCTCGAGAAATATGGATGGAGGGAGGCTTCTGAACTCCTGCCAGGGTGTTGCTACCACGCAAAAGTCAGAACCCTCTAGACAATCCGACACACCGGGGGCAAAATGAATCCTTTCGCTCAGACTTCTCTTCGCATGCTCCATTCCGGTCGGATCATAACACTTCACCACGGCACCGTTGTCCACTAGAGACTTGGCAATATTGAGCGCCGCAGATTCTTCGACAACGAACGTGTTAGGCTTGTACGTCAAGCCCAGTATGGATATTTGCGGATTCTCTACGTCGTGCAGGCTCTTGAGGATTCTGCCCGCTAACAGCAAAGAGTGGTCTGTATTGATCTCATCAGTGGCCCGGCTCAGTTTGGCATGATTTCCCAGCTTCTCAGCAATGTGGAGGAACGCCCGGTTGTCTCTCGGAAAGCATGGTCCCCCATAGCCGAGTCCACCCTTGAGATACTTCGTTCCTATTCTAGAGTCTAGGCCGACTGCTCCGGAGACAATGTCTACATCTCCCCCAGGCATACGTTCGCACAACGCCGCGAGAGTGTTCGCGAAGGATATCTTCATGGTCACGTAGACATTGACCGAGATCTTTGCGAGCTCCGCGTTCCAGAGGCTCATCCTCACGATGGGAGGCTCGTTCTTGCAGAACTTCCCGTACATCTTGGAGAGGATCGTTCCGGACCGTGCGTCGGATTCGCCGATGAGGACAAAATCGGGGTTGAGGAGTCCGCTAACCACCTCTCCGAGGGCTATGAACTCGGGATTGTAGCAGAGCCCAAAATCTCTTCCGCACGTCTTTCCAGATACGCGTTCTAGGAGTGGCCGAAAGTTGGTGTCCGAGGCTCCAGGGAGGACGGTGCTCACGATCGAGACGATGTGGAAGCTGTCCTTTTTCTGGATTGATTTTCCGAGAGGTTCTAGGACCTCCTCGACGCACCGTGTCGAGTAGCCGCCCTTCTCATTGCTGGGGGTCGGTACAATCACAAAGGACACGTCAGACTTCTCAACCGCCTCCCCAGGATCGGTTGTGGTCTTGATCTTAGTCTTTGCTCTGGCCAGCATGGACCCAACCGGGAGCTCAGCATCAGGAACCTTTCCCGAGGCGACGGCCTGAAGCATGTCCGGTCTCACGTCAACACCGATTACCCGGAATCCTCTGGTAGCCCATGATACAGCGAATGGGAGCCCCAACTTACCAAGGCCGAATACCGAGATGGCGTCGGGCATCTTCAATGCTTCTCGACCTCCGCGGCCGGTTCTTGTTTCCGACTGCCAAACACCGGGAGCCTATTTCTCAAGACTGCGAGGGCCGCTATCGTAAATACTGGTGCAGAAGCGAGTGCGAGTGATTGGAAGCCTGTCGAAGAGATGCTTGCGTTTATCCCCGTCGCATAATTTGCCATAGGTACGTAAATCATTCCGGGACCTGCGTAGTAATAATTAAGCTGACTTCTAGTCAAGTTTGATTCTGACCCTATCTTCCACAGCGGGCTGTATGTTTCTTTCCAGAGGAGTCCCCGAAACCCTTGGGGGATTGACTGGGCGACCATGTTCTCGTTGTTCGTCCACTCCTCATGAACGGTGGAATAAGGCGATTCTTGAAGAAACAGGGCAACGGAGGGTGCAGTTAACCCGTTTCCGCCAATAGTAAGAACCTCATCATATTGTTCGCTCGCTTCCCCTCCGCTGAAGCTCGCCAATGTGGAAATGTTTCTTGGCTCATCTCCAGACAGGTTCAGAATCGTGGTGGACGAATTAGACCTGTTGAGTAGTCCGACGCCGATGGCCGTAGTATCGTGTTCCAGGACCCCGTCACTTGACAATGAGAGAGGTTCCGCAAGCGTGGAGATGGTATACGCTGGGGAAGCCACCGACACGTTTGCGATCTGCACGACGACATTAGGGTTTCCCGAGGGCAGATCGACCGAGAACGTGAGGTCTCGAGCGACACCAAACATGGCGCTCGAATTGTACCATTTGTAGAACCGGGAGAAGGGAATCTGGAAATCAACGGAGCGTCCGCTGCTGATTTGCTGATCAATCGCAACATAGTTCTGGCAACAAACCAAGGTCGAGCTAAAGCTAACCCCTAGCGTGATGTTCGCGGTCGTTTGGACTGAAAAGCTGACCAGTAGATCATTTGAGAGGGGTACTCGGCTGGGCAGGTATGATTGTATGTTGAACTGTGCGTTCCTGGTCGTGTCGCTACTCGTGACGTTGAGCGTTACCGAGTTCTGCTGGGTCTGAAGGGAGCCTTCCGCGTTCGAGGTTCTGTAAGATGCGGACCAGGTATTCGGGCTGAGAATCATAGTTTCTGGCGGATAGTATGCTGACGTGGTTGTGTTGATTGAGGTGATTGGGAGGATCAGTGCGGACCTGGCGAAGTAGTAGGCACCCTCTTCACGGCCGTTCACCAGCTGCGAGAGAGACACTGGCATGTCCACGAGCAGCCGGTTTCCCATGGGCTGTGCAGTCGTACTGAGTCCAGGTTGAACGTCCATGGATGAAAGCACGACAATATCGGCCGTCTGGAAGAGAGTTTGCATCTCCGGACCTTTCTCAGAATAGGTAAACGAATCAGTGACCAAAAGTTGGATGGGGGAAGCGAATACGTCGGCGATGGATTGGAGATATAGAGGAATGACGAAACGAGAGCCTAATCCCATCTCGCTTAGGAGTGATATCAGAGAACGGTACTCATCCTGCGAATTTCGCGCTGCTGAATAGAACCCGATTATCGTGGCGTTCGTAGCGACGAGGATCGCGCTTGGACTTGCAGGCTTTACGATGATCTCGGGGGCCGCGTAGGTCGTGGGTCTCTCTACTACCGAGAATAGGGAGGGCCTAGCCGAATAGTTTCCTAGGGTCTGGTCGAAGCTGTAGTCGTAGAACACCGCAGCGTTCACTCCGTACCAGTCAAGCCAAAACTTCTCCCCCCCAAAATTGCTAGGAGATTCGATCAGGGAGGATACATTCGCGACCGGCCTATCGTCGATATAGACTGTGTCGATTGAACCCAGATCGTTCTTGTAGAAAACGTCAGTCATGTACCAGCTATTGAAGAAAGGATCGGGGTCTAGGAGTGCGGCTCGACCCCCTGTGTCAAATCGGTCAGGCTGATAGAAGAAGAAAGACCGGGTCAGAACTCGATTCTGCAAGGAAATGCGATAGTCGTTGGACGGGGCACCAAGGCTGCTATCCAAAGCTGCATTAAGCTGATCGCTGAGAGGACCCCAGTTCACCGTCTTAATAGTAGGTATGAGAATTATCGCATTTCCAACTATGAACAGCATCGTAAACGCTCCCAAAAGGACGGTAAGCCTCCGGCCACTAACAGACAATTTCGAATTCGACCTGATATGAAATACGAACCTGTCAACAGTCCCGAGTTGATTGCGCAACATCCCCAGCATAATCGGCAGCGCCATAAGGAAAATCCATCCCAGGTTTTCGACCGAGTTGTACGTGGCCATTAGCCGTGGGAGGTACTGCCACAGGGAAGGGACCCAGCCCATCACAAACCAATATGCTCCCATAACAGACAGTGCGACCAGAAAGGCCCCTTGGGTCAGGGACATTCGGACCCTCGTCAGAAGGCAAAGTGCTCCAATTCCGAGGACCCCGGGAACATAGACGAGGTTGAGCGTCGACACCCAAACGTTACCTGGGAGGAATAAGAGACTCAAGTCGTTCGGAACGGTGTACTGATTCCTAAAGGGCGCGAAGAGTATGGCTTGAAGCACCACTGGCACGACCTGCCACACTGCTAGTCCTGCCAAGGGTAGAAAGATCACGCCAGTCCTCTTTAGACCGGAAGCAAGATCATGTCTGCCTCCCGACAACAGCAAGAATATGATGCCCAAACATGCTGCCGCACTCGCGACAAAAACGTCCCCGAGGAACAGCAGAGTCCACGATAACAAACTTAACCAGTAGTACCGGACGACCCTGATTCCGCTGTTCAGCTGAGAAACATACCTGTACGTCGTTCCAAATGAGAAGAACATCATTGGAATTGTGAAGGCCCTGTCGTATGCTCCTCCCCATACTGTAAGGTTCCAATAAGCGTTCGTTGACCAGGCGAGAATAGGAATGGAGAATGAGACAATCTTATCCGAACCAGCACTCCTTGCGAAATAGTAGACGGAAACGCCATACAACAAGAATTCGCACACAAACGCCAGGTGAAACGAGGATAGTGCATCCAAGCCCATTCTCAAAAGCAAAGATGGTGGAAGATATGTCAGCCAGCTCAGGCCGATCGTCGGGACATAACCAGCAAAGGCGTGGGGATCCCATGCGAGAAATGGAAAGTTTGCCGTAAGAGCTCTAGTTTCTCCGATGTAGTGGAGGGCATCGTCTCCAAACGGAGTTGAGTCCTGGAGCAGTCCAACAACGGCAGCAATGGCGAGCCCCGCAGCGCATATCGTCGCGATGTCCACTAACCGTCTAGCGAGACGGTTCCCCCTTGGCAGCCTCAATTCTTCGGGCTGTCCCGTTTTCGATGCTTTGACCTTGTGTGGAGCGCTATGCGGTATTCGTTCTCTGCACGCAACCAACGCGATGCTCTGAAGAATTTGAACACGACGCTCATGATCATCGCGAGGTGGTAACGGTTGAACGCGGCAATGCCCATCTTGGTCCTGCGCCCCGAGACAAAGATCATCATGTCGAGACAGGGCCGAATCTTGTAGTTTCTTGAAAGCTGCCGGGAGAAGGAGCTATCAGCAAAGGCAGTTGGATCCCATGCGAGAAATGGAAAGTTTGCCGTAAGAGCTCTAGTTTCTCCGATGTAGTGGAGGGCATCGTCTCCAAACGGAGTTGAGTCCTGGAGCAGTCCAACAACGGCAGCAATGGCGAGCCCCGCAGCGCATATCGTCGCGATGTCCACTAACCGTCTAGCGAGACGGTTCCCCCTTGGCAGCCTCAATTCTTCGGGCTGTCCCGTTTTCGATGCTTTGACCTTGTGTGGAGCGCTATGCGGTATTCGTTCTCTGCACGCAACCAACGCGATGCTCTGAAGAATTTGAACACGACGCTCATGATCATCGCGAGGTGGTAACGGTTGAACGCGGCAATGCCCATCTTGGTCCTGCGCCCCGAGACAAAGATCATCATGTCGAGACAGGGCCGAATCTTGTAGTTTCTTGAAAGCTGCCGGGAGAAGGAGCTATCAGCAAAGGCAGTTGGGTGGAAGCCGCCAGTCTCCCGGAATAGTTCAGTCTTCATTGCAAAGAAGGCGGTACTGGCGTTGGCCTCCCTGGTTATCCAGTAGAGCAGAGTGGTGAGAGTGTACCACAAAGTGTATTCGATTTTTGCCCAGAGCGCAGCGTCATACGGATACGTTGGGCAGTAAATTCCCGCGAGTCCTGGGTCTCTGCCGAATTTCGCTGCTACGGAGCTCAAAAGGTTTCGGGGCAGGAGAGTGTCGGCTCCAGTAAAGACCAGTACTGATCCGTATGCTATTTTTGCAGCCATGTTCCTTGAGGGATACTCGCCAATGCCACTGTTCGTGATAACTCTGGCGCCGTATCTTAGAGCAATTTTCCGAGTGAGATCAGTGCTCCGGTCGTCGGCAACAATTATTTCGTAGTCTTGAAAGGTTTGTCGACGAACAGACTCCAAGAGGCATGGTAGAAGTTGTTCTTCGTTGAATGTTGGCACTATGATGGAAAACAATGGTCGCGTCGAGTTCAAGTCAGTCATAGCTCTTTTGCAGCTTGGAGGGCGTCATCGCTACCTAGCTGACGGCCCAACGTGTTCGCCGTCAGCTGCACTGGTGCCCACCAGACCTTCACACGCAAAGCTGAGAAAGTCCGGAAGAAATACCTTGCTTAATGTGTCGCCTCGTCCTCCCTCAGTAGTGTCGATGGTCAGCCCCGGATAATTTAGTTTCTGGATTGCGTCATTGAAACATGTGCCAAGGTCTTGGAGGAACCCCTGGCACCTCAGCCTTATCAAACCACCAGGAATGTTGAGTGAAAAACCGGGATTCCCCACACTCTAAGACGAGACGATCGGGTCGAGGGCATGCCGTGAATTTCCCGGGGTCATCTGCATCTTGCTTTCACAATTATATGCCAACCCAGCTCATACTTGTCGGGGAGGTTCAGTTTGAATTTTCTCTTATCAGGTAGATCAATGACGTTGTATTTGACCTCGGCACGGACGTGGTCAAAATGCTCGCCAAATAATTCCACAACCTGCTGTTTCGTGTACGCCTTAGTGTAGGGACAACCAAAAGCCCTTTCAGAGTACTTTCGGACGAGCTCCTCTTCGTTGAGGCCCTCGCTTCGATGCATCCACAAGATCGAGTACGAGTATAGGAGACTCTCTCGATTGTATAGCATGCATATCATCTCGCCATGAGGCTTGAGGATTCTGGATGTTTCTTCTAATGCTTGTTTGATTTCTGGGATGTGGTGGAGAACTCCAAACGAGTATACGCAATCGAAACGTTCTCCTTGGAATGGCAAGTAGAGGGCGGAAGACTTCACGATGTTGGCTGGAAGATTGGCGCTCTGCAGAAGAGCCTGCGTTGCTCTTGAACCGGTCTCTGTAAAATCGACGCTTATGACATCAGCCCCGTATCTCTCGAACTCTGCAGAATCGATTCCTCCGCCGCTTCCCAGCTCGAGGACTAGTTTCGACTTGTAGGAGTCGAAGGCAATGGTGCTGTGCATGTAATCTTGAAGTGAGTATCTGAGACGACGTTTCTCATCGTAGCTGAGGTCCTCGCCCTTGAATGTCCAGGGTACGTGCCGGTTCCAGTATTCCAAGCGAGCAGCCTCAGCTTCGTCTCGGGCAACTTCAGCACTGGCCTGGGCGTTGGTTGGTGACTGTCTCCTGTTCATCCTGGTCCCCGTAACTATCTGAGGCGGAGAAGGAGTGTGACATATCCGATTCCGCTCTTCACAAAGCTGAGCTTGCTGGTTCCCCTAGGTCTCCGGGTGAAGGTAATTGGAACCTCGGCGATGGAGAATCCCTTCTTCTTGGCGCGTATGAGAAGCTCGGCGGTCACTTCAAAATTCTTTGCCACTAGTTCATCTCTAACACTCTCGATTGCTTTCGCCGAGTAGAGTCTGAAGCCTGATGTGACATCCCTCGAATCCATGCTGAAGGCGTTTCTCAGGACCCAGTTCGTGCTCGCGCTTACCATCCTCTTGAACCAGGGAAGCTCCTGGACCAGACCACGGGTCTTCGACCGACAACCCACTACGACATCTGCCACTTTCGAGGCCTCCAATAATCGTATGATCTCTTCAGGATCATGATTCAGATCAGAGTCCATGGTCAAGACGTAGGTCGACCTAGGATCAACCAGCCCGAGGCCTTTCTTCATCGCCTTTCCAAGGCCGAGCCTCTTAAGACTATAATCAACCCGGACTCTGGAATCCAGTCTAGAAAGCTCGGTGACCTTTTCAAGAGTCGCGTCCGCTCCTTCGACGATAAAAATGACCTCGTAATCGACGGTCAGCTCCCTTAATGCTTTGATTAGCCGGTCTGCAAACTCGTCGATCACCTCCTCCTCGTTATATAGCGGGATTACTGCGCTGATCTTCACACCGACTCACGAGTTCCCAGACATTGCCATCGTATAATGTTAGTTGCCATGGTGTGAAGGCACCGCACTCGCTATCACCCGCCTTTATGCTGTGATCTCCCAAATTATGCTAACGTCAACCCGAGACGACGACTGCCGGGACCGTGGAATCCGGTCATTCTCGAAAACGAGCATACTGAATATATTGGACGAGGGGTATCCCCTTGCGGGGATGCCGCTTCCGCCCAGTCATGTCGCTGACACGGGTTGCCTCCGTGCTCGCTATGTGCGTGGTCCTAGGGTACCCCCTCCAACCAATCTTGATGACCTCACCAGCGCAACCTGACTTTACTCTCGCAGCCAGCCCATCGTTCTTCTATTTCGATGGTCTTGGAACTCTGGCATCGAACATTACTGCCACCTCCACAGGCGGATTCTCGGGCACCCTAAACTATACGTGGACGACCATTCCAGCGAACCCCACCAATCCGACGGTTAGCTTTAGCCCGTTCATAGTCAGCCTTGGAGCGGGGGAATCGGTGGTCTCAACGTTATCGGTGACAACCGCAGGGCGTTATCCTTTACAGCTACAGGATGGTAACTTGACGGTGACGATCACAGGGTTCTGCCGAGAGCAATGTAACCGTGAAGTCGGTCAATTATATTGGAACCGTTCAACTCAGCCCTGAGATCGAAACGTACACCGACGGTTTCTCTTGCATGCGATTCCCCAACTTCGTTGCCTCAGGCTTCTCGACACAGCTCAGCAACTACTCCGTATCATTGCCCCGAAATGGATCAGTAAACGTTACGCTGACCGTTTCGGCGAACGCCAGCTCTCTTCCTGGAGAGTATCTAGTCATCGTCTCGGCCAGCCCAC
Organism: archaeon 13_2_20CM_2_53_6; assembly: GCA_001915065.1. Taxonomy (GTDB): domain Archaea; phylum Thermoproteota; class Bathyarchaeia; order 40CM-2-53-6; family 40CM-2-53-6; genus 40CM-2-53-6. The sequence continues at coordinate 14,061 of MNDT01000068.1, forward strand.
TCCCCGGAGTACCGGTAGATATTATGTTCGGAGTTGATGTGACGATTCCCGGACTTGTTCTCTCAAGCGACGCGGTTGCCCCACCTGGGTGCGAACAACCGCCCGCTGTGCTCTCTATCTCCAGCGGGGGGACAGGCGCGACATTCGTTTATGCACACGAATTCAACTTCAGTTGCGATGTAACATTGGGGGTGAGCTCAGCGCTCGCGGGCATTAACGCAACGCTCACTCCATCAGTTCTTCGGTTTTTAGGGTCCTCGCGGGCCAACCTCTACATTTCCGTGAGCGGCACCATCCCGCCGGGAACTTACAATATCTTGATAACCGGGACGAGCTGTGGCCGAACCGGTTCAACAACCGTGCCCGTGGTCGTTACAGGTCCGACTGTTGGCCTCGCGTTCCTGCTAGTCGTTGTTACCACTGCAGCAGCCGCGACGGGGATACCCGTCGCGATAAATGCGATGGGGAAGTACCGCGCAGCATCAAGAAAGTTAAAACCCTCTCAGACGAGCCCCACATAGCATCTTCCGCCTAATTCTCTCATGGAAATTTAATCGTGCAGAGGCTCCTAAACCAGTGGGTTATACCCTAGTCCATTCATGCAGGAATGAGGAGAGACGCTCTCACGAGCATTGGTTGGAGCACGGAGATAGTAGAAGTCCTTGCGAAGGTCTAACGGGATTTTCATGAGGCGTCTTGTAGGAGTCCTCGTCATCGGGCTCGTCCTCATTCTGGCTGCCACGCCATTTACAACCGTCCTCTTTGACTCAATAAATCCTCCCACATCGACAGTCAATGTGACGAGAAACGGCGATAAGGTGCTCATCGAAGGCAATATTGCGAAGGACTTCAGCGGGCCAATACTCTTCGGGCAATACACGTTCGAAGATGATAATTCGTCTGAATATTTTGTCACCCGGTTCAATTATACAATCGTGTACAGCGAGCTGGCTCCAAACGAGTCGGCGGAGAGCGATGTCTGCCTCGTAATGCTGCCTACAGACCAAGTGACGACGCTATCCAGCGGAGGAGAAATCCTCTGTTCACACCAGAGCCATGTTGGAAATGCTCCGGGAAACTATTCCAACATGACAATACCCGGCGAGGGGTTCGCTCTACATAGAGGCTACAAACTCAACATTGGAAGCGTATCACAGCTGTACCCGAGCCAGGTCAGCGCCCTAAGACTCAACTCCTACTTCCTATCACTCTCATTCTCTCTGAGTCTGCGGGTCTCCGGAGACAACAACCTCCTAGGGACCTTCAGCGAGCGTTCGCCCTTTCGTGACAGAGAGTTCGTCCCAGACCCCGCCCGAGAATACGCGCCCTACACTGACTTCATGAACAATCATACAGCCCCGGTCGAAGTGTACTCGATCGCCGTCTTTCTCAGCAGCATTTCCCACTATTTCCAGAACCGTGCTACGGTCGAAGTCTGGAAGGATCACGGCCTGATCGTCTCCAGGACAATGTTCCTTCACGATCCGCGCTATTCGGACCCGCTTTCAAGCGCACTAATTCCTCTCAACCTGACACTAATGCCTGGGGAGAATATCAGTGTGAGAGGGAGGATAGCGGCAGACATTTCCCAGGTCTATGACTTCGTCTCCTTCATCATGTCCAACAGCTCTCTGGCTCGAGTGAACGAGATAAGCCTCTTTCCAGACTATGCGGACCTCAATGGCGACGGGTACCCGGACTACATGGATTATGATGTGCAGGGGACCATCTGGGCTGACATTACGAGACCGAACTTGCAGGGAGCCCACGATACCCAGTTCCAGTGGGCAAGACTCATACCTCCGTTTGCGAACATAAGCCTCTCTGACACGAGCGCAAGCGTCCTGAGGATAATCACGACCAACGGCGCGTGCCTCAGCCTCGAGCGGAATGAGAACATTGTACACTACCAGTTTGTTAGTCATTACTGCAACGAGGCTAGCGTTCCCAAACCGTCGCCGGGTGACTGGGTGGCTTGGGGGGATTTTACCGGCGATGGATTCCTTGACCGACTCCGGATTGACTCGGTGAATTGGAACTTTTACGTTGCGTTGGGCGGACCAACAGGTCTAAACGGAGAAACTCCCTGGTTCACTCTTGGGAAGACAATCGACAAGCTCTTTGTTGAGCATGATTACGGGGGCAACAAGGATTTCGTGTACCTCGAATCAGGTGGTGTCCCAGCAGTGTTCTCACAGGATGGAGATTCCCTCAGCTTCGAGCCGGCTGTGCTTCCTTATGGATTATGACAGTCCATCGGCCGACCGATACATCCTACCTTGGGCTAGGTGGAATGAGGAGTCTCATTGTGGATCTCGCCGTGACTCTTGCCGGAGTTCGACTTCAGATTTCGAAACCATTCCCGCCCAGAGATCGGCGGGAAGAAGTTCTCTAACACGTATAGATAGTGACGGGTGAATCGTGCCATGCCCCAATTCGAAGCGCGTCTCGCTGATATGTAGGCAATGACCTCATTGTCGAATAGCGTCCTGTGACGATCGACCAGATACCGTCCCATAATTCCATCCGCGTTAACATCATTGACCTTGAAACCGCCGGACTCTTCGAAGCTCCGTCTGCGCACTACCAAGAAATTGGTGCTTGAAGAGAAGGCTCTGAGGGGAGGAGGAAACTTTGAGAAGAGAAAACGGAGGGTGTTGTATATACTGTAGATGATCCGAAGCGTAGGCCCACCATCATAGGGTACGTCTGGTCCCGTTAAAGCAGCGAGATCAGCATCATGTTGAAAGTGACGTAAGATTGAGTTCAGCGCGGTCGGGGGAAAAATGACATCTGCACAGCTGAACATTAGGAGAGGGGCCCTAGAGTGAGCGACCGCGTAGTTCCGCGCTTCGAATTCCTTGGACCCCTGCAGGACAAAGACCCGCGCACCGAGAGACGCTGCCACCTTGAGAGTGTCATCCTGGCTTCCACCATCTACCACAATGACCTCGAAGCTGTTCGTTGATTGGGAGTGAAGCGAGCAGAGGAGCTGGCTGATGTAAGCCTCCTCATTGAGGGTGGGAACTATTAT
>MNDT01000064.1 GCA_001915065.1 archaeon 13_2_20CM_2_53_6
TGAGAGACGAGCGCATCTCTATTGGATTCGTCTCAAGTACGTTTTAGTCGCTATAACATTCCTCATCAGCGGAACATTGGGGCTCGCAGTCTACTACGGGTCGGGCGGCGACTACAAAACCAGCCTTGGACAGTTTGCCGATGGGCTCTTCGTAGCAATAACCCCTGATGGAACGCTCTTCGGCACTCTTCCGACCATCTTCGCTGGCTCTTGGAGATACCTTGGAACCGCGCAGGCATCTGATCTAAGCTTCGCCAATCTATCGAAGTGGCTGGGCGGAATCTCGGCCCTCACATGGCTCAACGTAATAATCCTAATCGGATTCATCTATGCAGCGTGGCGGATCCCCCGATTCTGGTGCCGTTACATTTGCCCCGTAGGGGCAATCATGGCCGTTACTCAGAAGAACAGTCTCCTCGGGATGCACCGGGATCCGATCAAGTGTTCGGACTGCAAGGAGTGTGAAACGGCATGCCCGATGCAGATTCCAATCCTGGATCTCGACTGGAAAAAGTTCAACGACTCAGAGTGTATATTATGCATGGCTTGTATTGACGCGTGTCCAGCGGGTGCTCTTTCGCCAAAGTTCCCCTGACTTGTTTCTTCCAGGTAAGATACTTCTATCACGAATTCGATATGGGGACAAATGGAGAATGAATCGTCCGAATTCTTCGCTAGACAAGTTGTCCTTCCCGGCGTAGGGCTAGAAGGACTTGCGAAACTTCGCGCAGCAACGATAGCCGTTGCAGGTGTTGGCGGTGTCGGCAGCTCGGCCGCCTACTATCTCGCCAGATCCGGCGTGGGAAGGATCAGACTCGTCGACCAGGATATCGTCGAGCCTTCAAACCTTCCAAGGGTCCACGGCGCATCCCAGGAAGATCTGTTTCATTCCAAGGCAGAAGTGCTCTCCCGGAGACTCTCAGACTTTGGCAACTGGTTGAGCGTCGAAACTGTCGTGGAGACTATAACCGACAGAAATGTGGACGACTTGTTCAGAGACGTAGATTTGATCTTCGATGGACTGGACAATTTTCGTACGCGGTACATTCTGAACAGGTTTGCTCTTCAAAGTCATACGCCATATCTATTCGCGAGCGCGGTCTCTGACCAGGCGCATTTGGCGTTGCTGAACCCTCCCCAAACGCCATGTCTCGAATGTGTCATGCCTCACGTCATGGACCGGTTCGAAGACAGTTGCGAGACGCTTGGAGTGGGCCCTTCAATCACCGGTCTCACTGGCTCTATCGGGGCTGAAACGATTCTCCGATCCCTCCTCGGCAGACCCACACTATTGAGAGACCATCTCATGACGATCGATATGGGAGGGCCGGAATTCCTCTTCACCAAGCTCTCGAGAAGGGACGACTGTGCGGTGTGTGGAAAGTTCCCAGACGAGAATCCGGAGGCTTCGCCGACGGTCACGTTGCTATGCGGCGAACACACCGCAAATGTCTTGCCATTCGATAGGCTAGACCTCCATCTCTCCCAGATCTCTGCTATGATTCCCACTGAAAGAATTCTCGCCAACACCAATTCTGTGCTAGTCTATCGAGAAGGACCCTACACAATATCTCTGTTCAGAAACGGACGATTATTAATCGGAGACATCGACGAAGAGACGGAAGCATCGAAGGTAGCGAATCACGTATGGCGAACGGTAAAGAACATGAAAATCGCCGACGCCGAAAAAACCTCGACCCACATATGAGGCAGGAAGTTTTTTTCTATTCTCTTGCTAAAGAAACATGAATAGAGACCTGCGATTCTTGGTCGTCTGATCTTCCATGCCAATCAAGATAATCCGACAGACTCATCAGGAAATCATAGGCAGAGGAACCGTCCTTCTTTCAAGTCCGCCGGCCGCTGACCAAACCGGGGACCTTTACACTGGGCAGATAGTCGAGGATGCGGCTCTTCTCTCACGAGCTCACGCGATGATTGGAAAGGAATCGAAGAGAGACCTGGACCCATCAGATCTTCAAACTGCTCAATCAGAGTTCGAAGCGGGCACGCAAAGTTTCCTAGAAGAACATGAAGTCCAGTGTGTGATTACGATAATTGGCAGGAACGAATCCGGTATCGAAATCCATGCCAACGCGATGGCGTCTCAAGGAGAGACCCTTGAGCTTGTCCGAGCTAGGCTCGCTCTTGATTTCGATTTGACCACTAATAGGGGGAACGGTGAGACTTCTGGCAGAGAGCTTGGATATGATGTGCAAACGGTGATGCTGGCTCTTGGGCCTGATGAGAGAGTTTTCAGAAGAGAAGCTGTGGTTGCAAGCATCGCGAATGCTGTTGGTTTAATCAACGCAAGGTTGGGCTATTCAGAGCGAACCAGCGACACTCAGGACTAGGCGTATCCACGGGTCTGGATAGATGCCGATTATGAATACTAAGGCGGTCGCGATCCACATTACGCTAGTGTAGGCCTTGGGCTCAGGGATTTTGGAAGAGTCACCAGGGTCGTCGAAATACATCCTCTTGATGATCCAGCCATAGTAGCTCATACTGAAACCGCTATTAATCAAAGCGGCAACCGCGAGGTAGCCACCCCACGAAAACGGGGAGTATACGGCGCCGGTGAAGATCATTACTTTGCTGAAGAATCCGTTGAGAGGTGGCACGCCAGCCAATGCGAGGAAGAATATGGTGATGTTGAACGCGGTCTGTGGCATTCTTCGGCCTAATCCGGTGAACGAGTCGAGGGTGTTCACTGGGAGCCTGGTCGCAACCGCAGCAGCCGCGACGAAAGCCCCCGTCTTTACGATCGAATAATTGAGCACGTGGAAGAGTCCTCCGGCCAGCCCTAAGGGCTCGCGAGTAACTGTGGTAACGGTGAAGGGTGTGGCGAGGGCGATCAGTACATATCCTGCTTGAGCGATGCTGGAATAGGCGAGGAGCCGAGTGAAGCTCTTCTGCATCAGCGCCGCGACGTTGCCCAAGGTCATAGTGGCGATTGCGACTATCGCGAAGGTAGAGTACCAATCCACATTGATAGTTGAAAATCCGACAATGAACACACGGAATGCCGCAGCAAACCCCGCCATCTTTGCCCCCGATGCCAGCAGGGCACTTACAGTCGTGGGGGCCCCTTCGAACGCGTCGGGTATCCACATATGGAAAGGAACCACAGCCATCTTAACGCCAAAACCAGCCACGAAGAGGACGATAGCGATCAGCGCGAAGGATCTCGTGTCAGGAGTGATGGTCGCAAGAGAGCCGGCGATGGTCTGTAGGTTTGTCGAGCCAGTTACCCCAAAGGTCAAAGATATCGCGTAGACGATCAGGGCTGAGGACAAGGCCGAGAGGACGAAGAACTTCATTGCTGCCTCGTTCGAGTTCGGATCCTTCTTCCGTATTGCAGTCAGGGCGTATGTTGGTACGCTCATGAGTTCCCAGCCTACGTAGAGAAGAATCAGGTCCATGGAGGCTGCAAGGACAATCATTCCAAGGGTTGACAGGAGCAGGAGACCGAAGTATGGAGCTGTGTTGGGGTCTCCCTTCATAAAATCGAATGACGAAATGGCGACGAAGAGCGAGACGAGCAAGAGAACCCCAGCGAAGAAATAGGTGAACAGATCGATCTGAAAACCTCCGAACAAGATCGGAGGTCCGCCGTTGAAGCCCAGCCATATCGTCGACACCAGCGCGATAACAATACCCGCAAGGCCGGCATAGGCCCCGACTCCGATCCCCGATTTTCCTCTCCTAATCAAGCCAGCGGGAGTGACTAACAGTCCGAATACTGCCAAGCTCACGAACGGTGTCAGAGCCCAGAGGTTTGTGATCTATCTTCCCCCCGGGAAGAGAACGGAGAGGACATGGTCGACTGTAGGCTTGATAGCACTTCCTAGCAGAGGCGAAGGATATACACCGAAGACGAGCAGTGGGACGAGAAAGGCGGTGAGGATCAGTAGAGGGCCAGTCCTCAGCTCGTTCTTTGGTCCCGCAGGAGGAGTCATTACGACTCTTCTAAGCATCCAGAGGAAGTAACCGACTGTCAGGGCAGCTGCGAGTATTGCCAAGCCGTAGAGATACGCTACGCTCAGAGCTCCCTGAATTACTTGATATTCGCTGATGAAGTTGGCAAAGCCCGGCACCGCCATCGCCGCCATTGAGCCGAGGATTAGCAGCACCGTGGTAGTGGGCATCTTTCCTCTCAGTCCCTTGAGTTCGTTGATGTTGCGAGTACCGGCATGCTCATGGATGTAACCGGACATGAGGAAGAGCATACCAACCGCAAGCCCGTGGGCAAACATCTGAAAGACGGCCGCAGAGACTCCTACCGAAGTCAGCGTAAATGTGCCGAGGAGCACGTAGCCCATGTGATTTACGCTCGTAAGCGCGATCATTCGCTTCAGGTCTTGGGCAACGAAAGCGACGGACGCGCCGTAGACCATGGTGATGAGGCCTATCGCGGTGAAAGCAGGCCAGAGGAGCTTGTCTGCTGCTGGGAAGAGCAGGAGATTGTATCTGATGAGCCCGTAGCCTCCCATTTTCAATAATAGACCGGCGAGCAAGACGCTGACTGGTGCTGGGGCCTCCACGTGAGCATCGGGAAGCCACGTGTGCAAAGGGAATATTGGAAGCTTGACTGCGAAGCCGACAAAAGTCGCGAGCGAAGCAGCCACTTGCAGCGGCAAAGTTAGGGAGGCGGCTCGTGTTATCAGCGTAGTATAGTCAAAGGAGGGGGATCCTGTGCTGCCGGTCCAGGCATAGAGGGCTACGAATCCGAAGAGCATGATGGCACTCCCGGCATAGGTGAATATGAGGAACTTCAGTGATGCGTACTTCCTCCTTGGTCCTCCCCATATCCCGATGAAGAAGAACATCGGGATCAAGACGACTTCCCAGAACACGTAGAATAGAATCAGGTTTAGTGATGTGAAGACGCCAATGATTCCGGTCTCAAAGAGGAGAAACAAGGCATAGTATTCGGGCTCCCGCAGGCTGATCATATCGCGGGACCCGAGCGCCGCGAGAAGGCAAAGAAACGTCGCAATGATCAGCAGTGGAAGGCTGATTCCATCGATTCCGACCACGTAATTTAAGCCGAAACTGCTCGCCCAACTGGCGGTGTCCGTGAATTGGAAACCCGTGTAACCGTACTGGAATAAGACGACGATTATCACTGAGATAGCAAAAACAGTAGCGGTTGTTCCAACACCCAGCAGCTTCGCGACATTCGTCCTCTTCTTTCCGAACAAAAAGGTTGGAGCAGCCATTACCACGGGTAGGAAGATTAGGACCGTAAGGAGCCCGATCAATCGCTAGCGGGCTCCAATGATGAAGATCATGTAGACGAGAAGAAGCACGATTCCTATGGCGAACACTATAACGTACTGTTCAGTCACTCCACTTTGAAAACGGCGCAACAGGTTGCTCAACCGAGAGCCTGCCGAGGCTACGTCGTTTACGCCCCTGTCCACAACGGACGAATCCAATGTCCCGCTAGCGGAAGTGTAGTCGATAATGTCACGGGCAACGGCTGGGCTCAGCCGATCCCAGATTCCCTGCTCTATGTACCGGTAGAGTCCACGACTCGCCCACGTGAGTCCTCCGACAAATACTCTGTAGTAGATCGCGTCAATGTACCAGCGGTACCACAGAAAGCCTCGCAGACCCTTCATCTGCCTCGGGGCCTCGTAGGCTCTTCGGAAATAGCGAACGTACCCAAGAGCGAGCCCAATTGCTGCCATGCTTGTGCTAGCCGCGAGTAGAATGATGTCGGTTGTCGAGAGCCCTGGCACAGATTCACCGCTAAGAATGGGTGGGAGAGACTGGAACGTGCCCATGAGGTAGTTGGTTAGGGATCCACTGTACAATGGATAGAGTACCCCGAGAGCGAGGCTGGCGACGGCGAGTGCCAGATACGGAATGAGCATTGTTAGTCCTGCTTCGCTGTTATGGTTCCCTTCCTTCTGGGGTTCCTCAAGATGCTTGCTCGCTTTTCCAGCAAATGTGATTCCGAGCATTCTTGTCGTGTAGAAAGCTGTGAGTAGGACTGTACCTAGTCCCATTGCGTAAAGGATGTACTGGCTGCTCTCGAAGGTCGCGGACAAGATAGCATCCTTAGTCCAGAATCCGCTGAAAGGTGGGATTCCCATCAGTGAGAGTCCGGCGAATATCATTGCAATCGATGTCAGCCTCATCGCCTTTGCCACTCCGCCCATCTGGTCCATGAAGCGAGTCCCGGTAGCGTGAATTACCCACCCCGCGGCGAGGAAGAGTGATGCCTTGAATATCGCATGGCTCATGAGCTGGAGCAAGCCCGCTGAGTATCCAGCTATGAAATTCGCGCTCAGACCTGCCACTCCGAGACCCATCATCATGTATCCTATCTGGGATACTGTCGAATACGCGAGAACCTTCTTGATCTCTCTCGCGACCGTGGCCTGAGTTGCCGCGAGAAACGCGGTGAAGGCTCCGATCCAAGCTACTGTTCCGAAGAACGGAGTTACTTGGTTGAACTGCAGAAGGGCGAGGAAGAAGATCGGGCCCATCCGTCCCACGAGAAAGACGCCGGCCTTGACCATCGTCGCGGCGTGAATCAGCGCCGACACAGAGGTTGGACCCGCCATCGCGTCCGGAAGCCACTCCTGGAGAGGAAATTGGGCTGACTTTCCAATCGGACCCCCGAAGAAGAGAAGAGCTGTGGGAACTAAAAGACCAAGTCCGGAGAGCGTCGACGCCCAAGAACCCGTCTTCCCAAGTTGTGTTGCAAGCTGGCTATAGTTGAACGTCCCAGCTGTAGCGAATATCAAGAAAATCGCAATCAGCAGTGCGATGTCTCCGATCCGTGTCATAACGAAGGCTTTCATGCCAGCGTGGCTGGGCGAGTACGCCTGTGGGACCCCGAGCGCGGCATCCCCGGTGGTTCCGACCCAATGCTCGGGCTCGTCATGGTAGAAGTGCCCGATCAATGCGTACGAGCAGAGTCCAACTCCTTCCCAGCCGAAGAACATCATCAGCAGATTGTCGGCTAGGACAAGCAGTAGCATATTGCCGATGAAGAGGTTCATGAAAAACCAGTAACGCGTGAGCCCAAACTCTGCCTTCATGTACTGGAGACTGTAGACCATGATCAGAAAGCTGATCCAGGCGACGATATTGACGAGGAACATGCTCAGAGGATCTACAAGGACCCCTGCATTGAGACTGAGCTGCGGCACCCAAGAGATCTCGTAGTCGCCCCGAGGAACACCAAATGCAGTGAACGTCGCAACGGCGGCCGCTGCCAGTGAGAAGCCAACGGCGGCATAGTCGCGTAATAGCGAGTGAATCCTGGCGAAGACAGGTGTCAGAAGCGCCCCTGCCAAGGGCAGGGTCCAGATGAGCCACGGAATGTAGGTCAAATTCTCAGCCACCTACAATCGACTGCCCGAACGCTACGAATCTGCTGATTACCGGTGTCGGATAGATGCCAAGTGCAATTGTTACGATGGCCAGCACCATTAGCGGAACAGTGATCGCCCAAGGTGCTTCCTTGACAGCCGCCGAGTCTGCGCTTGACGGCCCAAAGAATATCTTGCGCAGAGCCAGAAGCGAGTAACCCGCTGTGAATGCAGTAGCAACTACTCCCAGCACTGCAACAATTATTCTGTAATCGGAGAACGAACTTGTTGCACGGATGAACCCTCCCTGGAATAGGAGGAACTCGGAGAAGAAGCCGTTTGTTGTTGGAAAGCCCATGAGGGCCAATGACCCGATGAAGGCGGCCGTTGCGGTAATCGGCATCTTGCCTGCGAGTCCACCCATCTTGCTCATGCTTCTCTCCCCCCTAAACTGCAGCATTATCGCGCCGACAACGATGAAGAGTATCCCTTTGGCAGTCGCGTTGCTGATGTACTGGAACATCGAGCCCGAAACGCCGAATGATGTGAATGTAGCTAGACCGAACAGGATGTACCCCATTTGACTCATACTGGAATAGGCTAGAAGCCGCTTGACATCGTCTTGGACGAGTGCCATCGCGCTACCATAGAACATCGTGACCAGAGCCCAGCCTGCGAAGATGGGAGAGAGCGTCTGAAACGCAGAAGGATAGATGGTCATCACAATGCGGACTATTGCATACCCACCGATTCCAGTCATGGCTGACGACAGAAGCGCACTGATCGGAGTCGGTGCCTCTGCATAGGCCGAGGGGAGCCAGGCGTGGAGGCCAAACTGAGCAATCTTCACAAAGAGCCCAAAGCACATTGCACCAACAACTGCCAGCCGGACCGTCGATGAGATCAATGAGGGGTTTGTGGCGAGATTGTTCACCACAGAATCCATGTCGGTACTTCCAGTAAGGAATCCGGTGACGAGAATCCCGACCAGCAGGACGAGGGCCCCGACATGTGTCCAGATGAAGTAGGCAAGCGATATCTTGTCCCGCTCTCCATAGCCCCATTCGGCAATTAGGAAGAAGGATGGGACGAGCATTATCTCGAAGAAGAGGTAGAACTCGATCAGGTTCGTCGCGAGAACAGTGCCAAGCATGCCAAGCGAGTAGAGCATATAGAGACTGTAGTAGAGCCCGTATCGTCTAGGGTCGTCCCCTATTCTCTGCCGCATATACGGGACAGAGAACATAGCGATTAGGGTAACCATTAGCGCGATAGTCAGCAGTATGGGCAGACTAAGATTGTCGACCCTTAGACCGAACGTACCAATGGGCGACCAGGAATATGACTCCGTGTAGACTCCACTAAGATACGAGGATGCACTCGCTCCTGTTGCGACAAGCGCTGCGAGCGATATCAGTGAGAGGGCGGATGCGACATAACCGGTCTTCTCTTTTAGAAGTGATGAGGACAAGAATACAACGGGGACGCTGATTAGAGGTACGACTATCGCGCCTATGAGCAGGAAGGTCACGATTCTCTAACCTCTCAGGCGAGTTAGCTTGCGGAGGTCGATGTCGACGTTTAGTCTTGATACAAGCATGATGATGGCCAGGCCTACCGACGCTTCCATCGCGGCTAGTGCTATCGTGAAGAGAACCAGAACCTGTCCGGTGACAATTGGAGGATTACGTAGCCGAGCGAATGCTATGATGTTCAAATTTGCGGCGTTGTAGATCAGTTCGACCGAGAAGAGTATTCGGATGGCATTCCTCTTGGTCGTGAGTCCGTAGATCCCAATCCCGAGCAGGATCACTGAGACTGCGAAGAAGCTTGTCAGCGGCTCCATTACTCAGCCTTCGTTTCAGTCTTGGCCAACGTCAGAGCGCCGATGACAGCGGCGGCGAGAACGAGGGAGAGGAACTCCAACTGGACTCCATACTGGTTGATCAGCGCGTTGCTCAAGCCGACAAGGTCGCAGCCAGAGCCGCAGTTGTCGGGCCCCGGGAAGGCGGACGCGCTTGACACGGCTCCCGCGGTTCCCAGAAGTAACGATAGCAGGATGGCGGCCAGTAGGGAGAGTCTCTTGAGTTCGAGAGGAGGCTCGCCGAGCTGGGGGCCGACGAGCATGACGGTGAACAGGATCAGAACGACTACTGCTCCAATATAGACTGCGATCTGGAACGCTGCGACATAGGAGGCGTCGAGGAGGAAGAAGAGTCCTGCCATTCCCAGGAACGCGATCCCCAGAGCCGCTGCGCCGTAGACCAGGTCTCTTGCCTCAAGGGCGAGGATCGAGCTGGCGACAGTCACTGTTGCCAGAGCGAGAAATGTGAGATCTGTCATGTCTCATCAGATCGCTGGTATTCCCACGACAAGGAAGTATGCGATTATGATGTTGGCAATGGAGAGTGTGAGAAGGGTTGTCCAACCCTGGCGCAGCAGTTGATCTAATCGAACTCTTGGGAAGGTGGATCTAAAGAGCATGATAAGCGTGATAATTAGGATCGTTTTGAGGAAGAACCAGACTATCGGTGGTATCGGCGCGGGCCCGAGGTATCCTCCGAGATATATGGTCGTGAAGAGGGCTGAAAACGCGTAGAGCTTGACGAAAGCTGGGCCCTGGGCTAGCATGAATAGGGGTCCGGGATACTCGGCTTGCCATCCCATCATTATCTCGGACTCGGCTTCGGGGAGGTCGAATGGTAACCGCTCCATCTCGGCAGTCGAGGTGACGAGGAACAGGAAGGCTCCTAGGAGCTGGGGGACGATAAGCCAGCCACTGTTCTGCTGATACTCAATTATTCCTGTGAGGCTAAGGGTCCCCGTTACAATAACGACTCCCAAGGTCGAGAGCCACAGTGGAATCTCGTAGGCGGTCTGCTGGAACAGCGCTCTGAGACCCCCAATGAAGGGAAACTTGCTGTTAGCACTCCAACCTGCAAGAAGTACGATGGTGGGAGACAGAGTCACGATGGCGAGGAAAACTGGCAATCCGACCTCTATGTTCGCGATCTGAATTCCAGGCGCGAAGGGAATGAGGCCAAGCAGGGCGGCGCCAATTATGAGCGCAGTCACTGGAGACATGATGAAGAAGAATCGATCGGCCCCGTCGGGGATTGTGAGTTCTTTGAAAAGGAGTTTGATTATGTCGGCAAACATCTGGAGTATTCCGCCTGCAGGGCTCGCATAGAGGGGTCCGACTCTCAGCTGGACTCTCGCCGTTAGCTTCCTCTCCATCCATCCTAGTAGTGCTCCAAGAATGGCAATAGATAGCAGACCCGGGAATACTGCAATCTCGAGAAAGTAGGTGCTGGTCAAAAGGTCGATGATCGGGTTGCCCAAGACGGTCTCCTACCAGTTCTCCCGCTGATTGGCGAGATGAAGCGCATACGCCAAAGGTGGAAGGGCGACCACCATGAAGATCAGCACGGGAATCGTTCCTGTAGATCCTAGCGCTCTGAGGTTTAGAGCCCACGCAAACAGAAACATCGCAATTACATCGTAGACGACGAACATCAGAATGTACGGATAGTACTGTATTATGAACCGGGTTCTCCCGGGACCCGCGGATATTTGACCGGACTCGAACGGGGCTCTCTTCTCAGGCGTTGGTCTTGGATCCCTCGGACTGATCACGATCCTGACGACGACAACGAGTAGAATGGTTGCCGCGAAGAGGAAGAGGATATAACCGGTTTCCTCGGGTATCCCCTGAGCAACCACGGTCTTGCCTGGCTCCGGCTGTTTTCGGAATCGCGGGTCTGACGGATTATAAACGTTTGAGGTAGTAACTATTCAGCTACTACTCGGTCCGTCTCCACAGATAGTCCGCATAGTCATCTAGAATCTTCCGCTTCTCTAACCGCTTGACCTTGTCAAGCGCATCTTTCGCGGCCCCCGCATACTCTTTGGCCTTTGTCTTCGCAAACTCCATTGATCCAGCCTTTTTCAGTATGCGCAGAACCTGTCTATTAGTTGCATTACCGTTCGATTCCAGTAGCTTGGAGTTGCTAATAGAGCGAGGTGCTTCGTGAAGACAATGGGATGTGACAATGTTCGGAGCCTTCAGCATCGGCTCGTCAGAACCGTCTGTAAAGTCGAGAATGTCATCCTGGACTTGGAAGGCCATTCCAGAGGAGCGCCCGAATTTCTGCATTCCAACCAGGTCCCTCCCATCAGCGCCAGCAATCACGGCGCCAATTCCCGCCGCGGTTCCAAACAGAGAAGCGGTCTTCAAATCCGCAATGGCAACGCACTCGCTCACACTAGCGTTGAAGTCACCTAGAATATCTAACAATTCCCCCTTACTGATGTCCACCAGCGTGGTTCCAATCATTCGCATTATTTCCGGATCCTTGTAATTCGACAACAGCTGCACTCCCTTCGACGCGAGAAAGAGGCCCGAAGTTAGGGCCTTCTCGTTGCTGAAGGCCATATGGATCGTCGGGGCACCTCTTCGCACCTGATCCCTGTCAATTAAATCGTCGAAAACTAGAGTCGCGGCGTGAATTATCTCGACCGCAGCAGCAGCCTCAAGAGCATTTCGCGGGTCCCCCCCAAGAGCCTCATTCGACAAGACGACCAGTAGTGGTCTGCATCGTTTTCCCCCAGTCCTGAACATGTATTTGATGATCTGGTTTGCCTCATGTTTGTCGAAGTTCGTCTGCAGAGTCTTGTTGATCGTCTTTTCGATCGGGTCACGCCACTCCTGAAATGAAGAGGGGAGCTTACTCATTTTCGACATCTGTCCGCTGAGATCTTCTGCTTCTAACTAAACACCGCTATTTAATCGGTTGCGGTCAACACAGAAACTGACCATCGAATTGTATGTAGATGCCAAAAACAACCTTTATAGCAACAACAGTCGGGTCGACTAATCTTAAGTGAAAACATGGAACAGGCCCCAAAGCCCGGCGAAGCGCCGAAGC